>CAITNQ010000048.1 GCA_903893785.1 uncultured Gemmatimonadota bacterium | reverse complement strand
GTCTCGCCCTGGCGCATGAAGCCGTTGTCGATGTGCAGCCCCAGCACCCGGTCTTCGCCCAGGGCCTGGTTAAGCAGCAGAAAAGACACCGACGAGTCGACACCGCCGCTGACCAGCAGGAAGACCCGCCGCCCCGCCGCCTGGGTCACTACGCGGGCCGTCGTCTGTTCCAGGTAGTGCTGCATGGTCCAGGTGCGGGCGCAGCTGCACAGGTCCACGAAGCGTTCGAGGATCTGCATGCCGGCCGCGGTGTGGGTCACCTCCGGGTGGAACTGCAGCCCCCAGATGCGCCGCTGGGGGTCGCCCATGGCCGCCACCGGGCAGTGTTCGGTGGACGCCAGCACAGCGAAACCCGGAGGCGGCACCTGTACCGTGTCACGGTGGCTCATCCACACCGGTTGGCGCGGTTCCAGGCCGGCCAGCACGCCCTCAGGCCGGGTCACGTGCGCCACCGCCGCACCGAACTCCATGGTGGTGCCGGGTTCGACCGTACCGCCCAACTGCTGACTGATGAGCTGGTGACCGTAGCACAGGCCCAGAATCGGCTTGCCACAGTGCAGCAGCGCCGCGTTGAAAGGCGGGCTGTCGGGGGCGTACACGCTGGCCGGCCCCCCCGACAGGATCAGGCCGGCGGCATGGTCGAGGTGGGCCACCGGGGTATCGGGCGGCCGGATCTCGGCGTGGACGTGCAGGCGTCGGATGCGGTTGGCAATCAGGTGGGCGTATTGCCCCCCAAAGTCCAGTACGACAATGCCTGCCTCCACGGCGCGCCCCTTTGTTCAGGTGGAAGCGTGAAAGATAGTGCCCGCAGATGGAGCGGCAAGGCGCTAGAGGCGCGTGTAGACGCGGTCGCCGTCGAGTTGGTGCAGGGTCAGGCGCTGCTCCTCCACGCTGATCCTGACCGTGGGATCGGTGGCCGGCAGGGCCGGCAGGGTATCGTCGGGACCGTTGACAGCCACTGCCGAGAAGGACAGGCGCAGATATGCACCGGACAGGGTGTACGAACCCGAGTAGGTGATTACCGCCACACTGTCCGCGGGCGCGTTGCGGTTCACGGCCCAGCTGCCGCGCGACGCGTACGCATGCAGTTCGACATGGCCGTCGGCGCGGAAGGCATAGATCTCATTGGCTTCGGCGTCGACCCGGCTCCAGGTCCCGACCAGCAGCGCGGCCACGTCCACAGGGTGCGGGTTGCCTGGATCCAGCGGATTGTCGCGCGAAGGCACGCCGCAAGCGCACAGCATCAGGACCGCGGCCACGATCACCTGTAGCCCGGCCACCGCCCGACCGCCGCGCGGCGGCCGCATGGGGTTACCGCGGTCCCCGCAGATCAACCCGTCCATTTCAGAAGCTCCGTACCAGGCACAGGCAGGCAGAACCTGGACCATCCAGGCGCAGACCCAGTTCCGTGTTGGCAGCCGGCTGGCCTGAGTCGGCCGGTTCGCCCCAACGAACCTGAACGAAGTTGAAGGCGTAGACGCCGGCGGACAGCCAGTACAGGCTGTTGCTCCACCGGCGGCGGCTTTGCATGCCCTCAGCCAGATGCACCAGGTAGGCTTCATCGGCACCCGCGTAATCTTGGTACCGGCGATGCCAGTCGTTGCTGCTCCAGCGGAAGGCGGTCGCCGTCAGCAGCAGGCCTGCCTCGACACCGGCTAGGGCGATGCCCTTGGCCCGTTGGCCCGACCGGTACTGGTACAGACCGGGCACGAGACTGGCCATGGCCCCGGGGCCGGCGCGGCCGGGCACGGTCGCGGCCATGGCCGCCAACTGCACCAACCGCTCGGCGTCCTGGATGGGCGCCACGCGCAGCAGCACCGGGTTCTGGCCGGGCTGCAGCTGGAGGATTTCGGCCACCGACATCTTCTCGAAGACCTGCCGGACGCGGACTACACCGATGGTGGCCGGCGTAACCATGAGGGTGTCGCCGCTGCTCGGATCGGTGAGGACCTCGGTCGAAACAATGTCGAACAACTCGCCTTCGCTGATGCCATCGCGCTGGCCCAGGTCCAGATAGGCCAGGTGGTCAGCCACCTCGATGATCAGTCCGCGGGCTTCCGGGGGGGTGGCGGCCCGCGTCGCCGTCGCCAGACCGAACCCCGCCACGAACAGCAGCGCCCACCGCCTCGCGACGGCCCTGCCGCGCGCGTTGCTCACGACGTTTCCTCCACGACAATGTCGTCTTCCTCTTCCACCTGAACGTCGTCCACGTCGTCGGCCTCGTCGGCGACGTCGTCGGCCTCCTGCTCCTCGTCCTCGTGGCTCTTGCCGGCCACCCGGGAATACACATAGGCAGCCAGGGCAGCCACGCCGAGACCGGCCATGACGGCGATGAACCACGTCTTGGACCAGAAGGGTTCGCTGGTCGGCGTGGCCGGCTCCTCGGATTCTGCCGCGGCCTCCGCATGCGGGGTCTCAGCGCGGCGCGCCTCCGCCGCCGACGTTCCGGGGGTTTCGGCTGCAACCGGCACCGGTTCGTGGCCAGCAGGCTGGGGTTCATAGGTCGACGGGGTGGCGGCCGGCGTAGTGGGCGGAGCGGACTCTGCGGCGCTGCCGGTGACGTGGGTCGCCGCGGTCGCCCCCGCGGCCTTCGCTGCGTCCAGCGCGCGTTCCCGCTGCACTACGGCGAAGGCCACCTCCTGCACCATGGTGCGGACTTCCTCCGGGCTCATCTGGGTGCCGCGAGCCGGCGCGGGCACCGCCGCTGCGGCCCCCTCGGCGGCCGTGGCCACCCCGTGGCGGGGCACCGGTTTGCCTGCTTCGCTCTCGCCGGCTGGTTTCACCTCAGCCGGCCGGTTGAGCCCCGTCACCGGGATCGACTCCGGCGCCCAGTTCAGCACCTGCGCCTGGAGCTTCTTGATGTCGGCTTTCATGCTGGAAATGTCACTGCCAATGCCCCGCAACTGAGCCCTGAGCGTCTGCTCCAGGCGGTCCAGTTTGGCGATGGCAGCGTCGAGCGACTTCATGCGTCCCTGCACGTCCCGCACGCTCCGGGTCAGCTCGGACACGTCGTTGCGCAGCTGCTGATGCTCCTGCTGGTTCCGCTGCTCGTTGGCGACCACCTGGTCACGCTCGCGCACCATCTCGTCTTCGGCGGTCTGGAACCGGACCATGTCGCCGGGGCGTACTGCCAGCAGTGGGGTGCCGTCCAGGCGGACCGAAGCTGCCCGCGGCGTGACCTTGGAGACCGTACCGCGGACGAGTTGAACGGCAGGAGCACCCAGGTTCTCGCCTGTCAGCGGGTGGACGACCGGTTGCGTCGCCGGCCGCACGATGTCGACCTGCATGCCCACCGACAGACCTGACTGGCTGCCGACGTCCACAGTAACCATGCCACCGCGAACGCGGCTGACCGGGACTTCGCCAGACTGCCCTGGCTGCGGCCACGCCAGGGCAACGCAGGTCAGGACCAGGACCCACTTCCTCATGACCACGCTCCTCCACGCCCCTGGTGACCGACTACGGCCCCCCGAGGGTGCGGCGATCCATCCAGATAGGCCGACCCCAGTGCTCGTCGTCACGGGCCGGGTGGTCCTCGTTGTAGTGCCCACCGCGACTCTCCAGGCGACGCCGCGCCGCCTCGGCGGCCAGCCATCCCACAGTGCTCAGGTTGCGGACCTCCGCCATGGCCGGTGCCAGGACGTGCCGACGGTATAGTAGATCGGCCTCATTCGCCAAACCACGTAGTTCTGCGCTCGCACTCGCCAGTCCCGCGTCCCGACGGACGATGCCCACCCGTTCCCACATCACCTGGCGCAAATGCAGCCGCAGGCAATCTGCAGCGCCTGCCTCGGCCAGGCCGACCGCCCCCGGGCAGTCCCATGCGGTGGTGGCAGCCGTCACCGAACGGGCGGCATTGGCTGCGTCCAGAAACGCCCGTTTGGCCAGCACCAGCGCCTCGAGGAGAGAGTTACTGGCCAGCCGGTTGGCTCCGTGGAAGCCGGTCATGGCCACCTCGCCCGAAGCATAGAGCCCGGCCAGGTCCGTCCGGCCGTTCAGGTCCGTAACCACGCCACCGCACATGTAGTGGGCTGCGGGCACTACCGGCAGACGCTGCTGTGTCATGTCCCACCCCGCCTCGCGGCAGTGGCGGTCGATATTGGGGAAGCGACGCCGGGTCGCCTCCGGGTCCTTGGCGGTCACGTCCAGGTACACGCACGGGTGACCCGTGCGCGCCATCTCGGCCAGGCTGGCGCGAGCCACGATATCACGCGTGGCCAGTGAACCCAGGGGATGCTCGATGTACTGCTGCCCCAGGTGGTTGACCAGCACGCCACCGAAACCGCGCACGGCCTCACTGATCAGGAAAGAGGGTCGGCCCGGATCGTAAAGCACGGTCGGGTGGAACTGCACGAACTCGAGATTGCCGACCCGAGCGCCGGCCCGCCAGGCCATGGCCATGCCGTCGCCGGTGGCCACCGAGGGATTGGTGGTGTTCAGGTACATCTGCCCCGCCCCACCCGTCGCCAACAGCGTCACCGGGGCCCTAACCTCAACCACCTCGTGGCCGCGCGTGTCCAGGGCCGCCACCCCCGCGCAGTTGCCGGCCCCGTCCAGAAGCAACTCCAGGGCCAAATGGTGGGACAACAGGCGCACCCGCGGATCCGCCTGGGCCGCTGCCAGCAAAGTCCGGATCAGTTCCTGACCGGTCATGTCGTCGGCATGCACGATGCGCGACGCGGAGTGCCCGCCCTCGCGGCCCACCGACAACTGGCCGGCTTCACCTCGAGTGAAACGCGCGCCCAGACGGACCAACTCGTCCACCACCGCCGGCGCCTCGGCCACAACCGCCTCGACGACGGCGGGATCGCACAAGCCGTCGCCGGCCGCCAGCGTGTCGGCCACATGCTGCGCCACGCTGTCGCCGGGCGCCACCACACTGGCAATGCCGCCCTGCGCGTAGCTGGTGTTGGAGTCGCCTGGTTCCTCTTTCGTGATGATGACCACCGAACCACAGGCCGCCGCCTTGACAGCAAAGAAGAGACCAGTCAAGCCGCTGCCGACGATGAGGAAATCCGCCTTGAGTTGCATAGCCTCGGGTTGGTGCGGTTACGGGACAGTGCCCCAGGAAGTTATCGCGGCGCACCGGACCCGGGTCCGACCCGGACCGGGCGCGGCAGGGGGCCTCCGGGCCATGACCCGGAGGCGGCGCCAGGACCCGCAGCTTCCCGCTGCCGGCAGGCGGACGGGAAAAGGTTCCCAGCCGGCGGGCCGCGCCGGTCAGGGGGATGGTCTGGCGGTCAGCGGAGGAGTACCAGCCGGCGCGAGGCGGCCAGCGGCCCCACCTGCAGACAGACGTAATACACGCCACTGGCGGCCGGTTCGCCAAGTTGGTCGCGACCATCCCAGGTGGCCGTGTAGAAACCGGGGGCTGCGGAACCGTCCGCCAGACGCCGCACCAGACCGCCAACCGCGTTGCGGACCTCCAATCGCGCCCAAGCCCCGCCCCTGACGATGATCTCATTGACACCGATGCTGTAATCGATGGTCGTGGCGGCATCGAAGGGATTGGGCCGGGCTGGGGCCAGGCTGAAACCGATGGTCTGTCGTGGGTCAAACGCCAGCCACGGCCGCCACACCACGGCGCCATCCATGCGCGCCGCGATCCACGTCTCGTCGTCCCGGCCCCACCAGTTATTGGTGGCCGTCACCGGTACACTCGCCTGGTTGTCGACCAGCCGCTCAGCGCCCTGCACCGCATTGAGGTCGAAGCGCGCCGGCACGCTGAACCCGGTGCAGCGGACCACCTGCCGGACGGCGTCGAATTGGTTGCCGGTCACGATCGGCGCCGACGAACGACAGAACAGACCCACACCGTTGGCCGAGAAGCGATTGCCCTCGATCGCCAGGGACAGACTGCCCAGGCAGCTGATGCCAACGCCGCCGGCCAGCGTATTGTCGGCGATCTCGCCGAACACGCGATCGCCTACGACCACGTCAGCCCCTTCGGCGGCGCCCGACTGCGGGTCGACAGCGTTGGCGCTGAACTGGCCGTAACGGCACTGGAGATAGCCGCCCCGCCGCTGCAGCCCCCCGAACCGGTTGCCGCTCAGGTGCGGCAGCAGCACCCGCACCAACCCCGCGCCGCTGATCGAAAGGCCGAAGCCGCCGGCGTCGTGCACCTGTACCTCAGATAACTCCACCGTGTTCTCCACGCCTTCCAGAAGCATGCCATCGCCCAGCGGGCGGCGGACCACGACGCGGTCGAGCACCAGGGGCTGACGGAGCCCCTCACCCGCAGTGGCCAACCCGTGGACGGCAAAGTCCATGGCCACTTGGTGCAGGGTCACCTCGGCCAGCGGCCGCAGCACCACGCCGTACCAGTCGCCCGGGGCCGGCACCGCCGTGGCCGAGGTCAGCAGGCAGCGCCTCTGCGGGTTGGGGTCGGTGGACAGACTCCCCTCGACGATCAATTCGGCCCGGGCCGGATCGAGGCCGCTACGGAGTCCGTCGTGGTGAAACCGCACAACGCAACCCGGCGCCAGACGCAGCGCGACCCCGGCCGGGACCACCACGTCGCCAACGACGTCCACGGTGTCGCTCCAGGTCTCGTCCGCCGCCAGTGGCCCGGCCCGGCGACGGTCACGCACCATCAGATCGGCCACCAGGGCAGTGCCCCGCGGGTGCAGGTTCTCCACCGCGATGCCCGGCTCGGCGGCCGGATTGGTCAGCAAGTTGAAGGCGGTGTAGCGCACCCCATCGAACAGGTCGCCCGCGTCGCCAAGATTACCGGCATGGGCTTGACGGTACAGGTCGTCGTGGGCCCAGAAATCCAGGTTGTCCGCGCCGTTGACAGGGTCGGCGAGGGCGCCCAACGGGGCGCCGGCGTCGGCGTACAGACCGTCAGCGCACACCAGATCGACGCGCTTGGCTGACTCGTCGCTGTTACCGGCGACGGATTCGTTGATGCGCCAGATCAGCAACCCGTCGCCCGGCGCGTTGCGGTCGTAGTAGCTGCTGTCGCGACGACGACACTCCAGCAGGTAGTAGATGCCCGGAGTGCGCGTCGGCAACTGATAGACGCGGCCGCCCTTGGCGAGATCGGCCAACTCGGCGCCCGGTTGGTCGTGGGTCAGCACTTCCAGTTGGGCATTGTCGCGCCCGAGCCAGCCCAACTGCTTCAGGCTGAACGCGGACAGAGAGTTGGGGCCGCCGCGGTCAGACCAGCCGCGGGCCCCGTGGCCCATCAGGTCCCACCAGCCGACGCCGGCCCCGTCGTCAGCGCCGGGCACGGGGCTGACGCCGTAGGCCCGGTCGTACAGGTCTGCCAGTCCCAGGAAATGGCCAAACTCGTGCGCCATGCTGCCGACGGCCGGCTCAAAGGCGGTCGCCTGCTGCAGGACCCCCCCGGCGCCGTCGGGGCTCTGGTCGGCGCGGATGCAGACCCGGGTGCCAGACCTGGTCCGGTCCGACGTGATATAGGTCTCCGAGAGCCCCAGAGCTGCGATCCCGGTGGCCTGTTCGTAGATGAAGCCGGGCGGCGCGGAGCGGGTAACGACGAAGAGGAAGTCGACATAGCCGTCGTCATCGCCGGAGTCCGGCACGCCGTCGGGACCGTCGTTGTCGAAGCGCGCGAAGTCGACCTGCGCATCCGCCTGGGCAAGGATCTGGCGGGTGAAGGTGGTGTACGAACCCAACGGCGGGACATAGGCCTCGGCGCCCTGGTCTGCCGTAAGCCAGGTGGGTGCGCACTCGCCGGAAAGGCGGTACTGCCCCCGCGACATCTCGCCGAAGTAATGGCTCAGGCTGCCGGGTTGGTCAGCGGCGAAAAGACGCCCGGCAAAGGCCGGCAACGCGGTTTCGGCGCCCTCTCCCTGGAAGCGCGCGAACAGGGTCAGCGCATGGAGGTGACCGGTGACCGCGGCGACAGCAGTTGCCGGTGCCGCCAGGAGCAGCGCCAGACACAGGCCGCCCCAACCGCACCGCCGCCGCCGGCGCGCCATCACGACCTCTGCTGGCGCTCGAGAACCATCTGGGCTTTGATGCGGTCGAGTTCGCGGTACAGCTGTTGATCGACGAAGAGGGCGTGCAGGTCGGCGTCCAGATGGTGGGCGTCCACCTCCTTTTTCAGGATGCCCAGGACCATCTCGCGCGACATGGGCTCAGCGCGGTACGGGCGGTCATCGGCACTGAGCGACTCGAAGATATCGACCAGGGCCAGGATGCGAGCCTGGAGGCTGATCTGGTCGCCTCGCAGGCCCTGCGGGTACCCGGTGCCGTCCAGCTTCTCGTGGTGGGCGCCGGCGATTTCGGGCACCCGCCGCAGTTTGCGGGTGAAGGGTATCTGCTCCAGCATGCGAATGGTCATGCTCGCATGGTCGCTGATCTTGCGTCGCTCCGCATCGGTGAGCGACCCCTTGCGGATGGACAGGTTGAGCAACTCGTCCGGCGACAGCGACGGCACCGGCTGCCCGTCCACCATGTACGTCCGCGCGGCGATCTGGCGCAGGCGTTCAAGGTCCGCGTCGACCATGAACTCGCCCGGATTGTTGGCCTTCTCGAGGAAGGCCAGCTCATCGTGCAGGCGCTCGATCTCGGTCGCGCAGGCGGCGGCCACAGCCTGAGGGTCGGCGCCACCCAACTGCTGCTCCAGAGCCTGCACCCGGGCCGCCTGCATGAAGCCCACGTAGCGGGCCCGCAGCAGTTCGATGCGATCGTGGATGGTGGTCAGCTTGGTGGGCTTGTCAACGACCCATTCAGGAGTGGTGATCTTGCCAATGTCGTGCATCCAACTGGCCACCCGCAGTTCGTTCAGTTCGTCGGCAGCAAAGACGACATCAGCCAGGGGCCCGGCCGCACACCGGTTCACGGCCTCGGCCACCACGTGAGCCATTTCCGCCACCCGGCGGATATGGCCACCGGTGTACGGTGAGCGTTCGTCGATCGCCGTGGCCATGACGCGGACGAATGACTCGAACAATGCTTCGGTGTCGCGGATAAGGCGGACGTTGGTGATGGCCACCGCGGCCTGCGAAGCCAGCGACTGGATCAGAGCCACCACATCGGCGGCAAAGGGCCCGACCTGGCGCGTCTGCGGATCCACGGCATTGAGCAACTGCAGAACGCCGATGACTTGACCTTCGTGGTCGCGCAAGGGCACCACCAGCATCGACCGGGTGCGGTACCCGGTCATGCGGTCGTAGTTGCGGGGTCCCTCGAAGCGCTGCCACTCCGGATCGTACACGTCGGAGATGTTGAGCATCTCGCCGGTGGTCGCCGCGTACCCGGACACGCTGTCACGGTTGATCGGCACGGGCGGAATGTTGGCTTGGCCATAGCGGCCACCGACGAAACTGCGCAGGGTGTCGTTCTGGGCAATGGCAAAAGTCAGATGGTCGCCACTGACCAGGAACAGGGTGCCGGCGTCGGCACCGGTGAACCCGCGCGCCTCCAGCAAGATGCGCTCAAGCAGGACCGTCAGATCGCGTTCAACCGACAGCGCCACGCCGATCTGGTTCAGGCGCTGCAGCCGTTCCTGCAGGTCCAGGGCGGGTCGTGTCCCGGCTTCGGCTGGCATGGGCACGTCCTCCGGCGGCGGGGCAGGCGCGCTGAGGCAGGCAGGGACGCCTGCGGCGGGGGTAGGCGGAAAGTACCGATGGCTCTGTGGGGTGTCAATCGCAGCGCGGTTACCAACCGGCCGACACATCCACCTGAGCGGCGACCAGGTGGCCCGGGGCATCCCCCGACTGCCACCGGCCGCGCAGGCTCAACAGGGCTGGCCCAATCGACCATGATGCCAGCGCGCCCAGGACCCCACCGTGTCCGTACAGAGCCCGGAGACTGGCCAGACCCGGCAGATCACGCTCTGACTCGTAGAGCCGCCCGTAGTAACCATCGGTGCGGAAGCAGGCGCCCTGCACCCACAGCTGCAGCCGGCCCACCGCCAGCTGGCGATGGGCTGAGACCAGCGAACCGTGGCAGGTGATGCCAGGGCCGCGGCGCCACGTGCGTTGCGCCAGGCCCAGGTGCCAAGCCGGCTGCGCGCGGCCAGCAGCATCAAAGCCAAGAGCGCCGCGCCAGCCTGCCAGGCGCTGACCCGTGGCGGGCCCCGGGGCCACCCGACCTTCGGCCTCGAGGCGCAGCGCCAGGACGCCGCCCCGCAGGCCCGGCCAACGCGCTGCGCCACCGGCGGACCAGCCCGCGGCCCCGGCGCCCGACTGGGCCGCGGCGGCCTGGTTGTGGAGGTCGACGAACAGCTGCGTGCGGACCCGTTCGGCGGCCATCAGCAGCGAGCGCTCGCCCACCGGAGCCGTGTTGCCGAGGGGGCTGTAGAACCCGGGGTGGCGCCAACGGCCCAGGACCCGGGCACGCCAACGGCCGCAGGGCCGCCGGACGGCGAGTACCTGGGCGCCCTGACCGCGGTGGTCCAGGGCCGCCTCGCCGCGCAGCTCGCACCCCTTGACGTGACCGTCGATATCGAGGCTGAACAGGCGGAGGCCCTGGCCGTGGAAGCCCCAGGGCGCGCGGCCGGCCCGCCGCAGGTCCAGGGGTCGCCCGAAGGAGAGAGCGGCCAGGCTGACGCCGGCCGTCCACCCGCCGGCACAGGCCGCGAGGCGACCGGCCGCCACCTCCAGCGCCAGTTGGTCGCGACCGGCCCGCTCGGTCGCGCTCACGTGGAGGCCCGAGGTCGGCAGCGAGACAACCTGGCCCAGACTATCGAGGCGCGCATCCCAGCGTCCTTGGCCCAGGAGCACGGCCCACCGCGCCCTGGTGCCCTGCCCGCGCAGGGCCAGACCGCGGACCGACTGGTTCTCAGCCGTGGAACGCCAGCCGACCACGTCCGCGTCCTGCCCGGGATGGGACGGCACTCCCGACGGCCCCCGGCTGCGGCCGAGCACCAAACCGGTGGCCCAGCCGGGACGCACGTCGCCGGCGGTCATCGACCAGCCTCGCCCCGGGGGGGCCACCGTGGCGTACACCGTGACGTAGTCGTCAAGGCGGGCTTCGGCCGGGTCTCGCTCGGTGACCAGGAACAGCTCCTGGCCGTCAGAGCCGCGCCAGGACACCCGGGAATAGTCGGTCAACGCTGAGGCATCGACCCGCGGGCCGCGGCACCGCAGACGGACCGCCAGTTGCCGCGGCAGCGGTTGTTCGGCCAGCGCCGACTCCGCCGTGGTCTCGTCGGCGGGCGCGCCCAATCCGTCGTCGGCGGCGAGGGCCAGCGAAGCCCCCCACAGGAGCAGGAAGAGTACACCCAGGCGCATGGCTCGACCCTCCGCGATGTACCCTCGCTCGCGGCAAGATCCGTACCCGGCATCGCCCCAGGCCACCGAGCGCCCTGGACGACCCGGGTTTGGCCCGTTGCGGGGACAGCACTGTGTCGAACTGGGGACACTGCAGGTCATGCGGTACGGGGGTGGGGTTGCGCGCCCCCGCCGGCCGGGGGATGATGGGACCCTCGCCCATCGGCCACCGCTGCCGGCCGGCGACGTCCGGTGGGCGAGGGCGCCCTTGAGGCGGAAGGGCCGGCAGCCGCATATTGTCTCCCCACGTCACCACGCCCTGTCAGCCGCCGGAGGCCCTATGAAGCTGGGAACCTGCAATGAGTACTTCGAAGGTTGGGCGATCGAGGAGGTATTCCGCTACGCTGCCGAGATCGGGTACGACGGGGTCGAGATCGCCCCGTTCACCCTGGCGCCCTCAGTGGAAGAGATCGGCGCGCCGCGACGGCGCGAGATCCGCCAGGCGGCCGCGGCCGCGGGCGTGGAGATCATTGGGCTCCACTGGTTGCTGGTCAGCCCCCAGGGGCTGTACGTCAATCATCCGGACGAGACCATTCGTCGGCGTACAGAGGAGTATTTCCGCGCCCTGATCCGCTTCTGCGGCGATCTGGGCGGTCAGGTGATGATCATTGGCTCGCCCAAACAACGCAATGTCCAGGACGGTTGGGACCGCGCCGAGACGTGGGCCCGGACGCGGCAGACCTTCGAAGCGTGTCTGCCGTTGGCCGAAGCCTGCGGCGTGTACCTGTGCATCGAGCCGCTGACCTCGGAGCAGACCAACCTGCTGACCACGGCGGCCGAGGCCCGGAAACTGGTCGAAGAGATCGGCCACCCGCACTTCCAGACCATGGTTGACGTCTGCAGCGGCTCGACCGAAGCCAAACCCGTGGCTCAGCTCCTGCGTGAGTCGGCCGCCCACCTGTACCATGTGCACGTCAACGACGCCAACAAGCGCGGCCCTGGCTTCGGCGCCACCGACTTCCGCAGCGTCATCGGCACCCTCGCTGAACTGGGCTACGAGCGTTACCTGTCGGTGGAGGTATTCGACTTCCAACCCGACCCGCGCACCATCGCGGCCGGCAGCCTGGGGTACCTGAGGGGTATCCGCGACGCCCTGGCGGGCTGAGGCAGGTCGACCGCTGCGGCGATGGCCGGGGCGGGCGGCCGCGGGTTGCCGGACTGCGGTAGAGGCACGGCATCACGGTACGCCGGCCAAAGGCAGGTGATGGCCTGCAGCCGGGTTCAGCGGCGCGGGGTCGGTGGCGGGCTGGGGTCGTCGGCCCCGGCCTCCCGCAGCGTTTCCTGGCGCACAATGCCATCGACCTGCGCGGCAAAGTCCGCCCGGCTCTGGCGGGCTCGCTCCCGTTCCTTGGCCAGCAGGCGCGAGAGCATCTCGGCGAGACGGGCCGGATCATCCACGCCGATCTGAGCCATCCGACGAGCCTCGCGGACCGAACGCTGGAGCGGGGTCGGGGGGGATGGGGACGCTGGGGCCGCGGCCGGTGTCGTGTCGGCTGCCCCCGCGGCGGGCTCTGTCCGGCGTCGCGCCGCAGCCGGACGATCTTTCGGGGCCGCCGGCCGAGCGGCTGCGGGGGGGCGTTTCGCCTGGCCGAACAGGCGGGTCCACCAACCTTCCCGGCGCTCCTCATGCCACTTCTTGCTCACCGTGTCCCCTCCTCCTCCCGCTCCGCCGCGATCGCCTCGGGCGACCAGCCCAACGCCACCAGCGCCGCGTAGTCCTGCTCCAGTCGAACGGCCAACTGCGTCGCCAGCTGCAGCAACAGGCGGCAACCAGTGGCCGGGTACACATCCATGAGGGCCACCAGATCAGGCCGGAAGAAGCCGGCCAGTTCCGCCGCGACCAAGGCAACCACTGACGAGGAGCGCGGGGCGCTGTCGAATAGGCCGAACTCGCCCACCAGCGATCCGGGTCCCAGATGGTCTATATCGACCTGCCGGCCGTCGGCTTCAGTGCGAACCACGCCGACCCAGCCACGCCGCACCCAGTAGAAGCCCGACTGAGGAGCCCCGCAGCGGATCACGGTCTCGCCCGGGGCATAGTGCCGCAGGTGCACCAGGGCGGCGATGCGCTCCCGTTCCTGGCGCGAAAGCGCGGCAAACACAGGTGCGGCGGCCAGCTCGTCGGCCAGTGGCACCTCGACGTCCCGGGCGCGCCACGGTGCCGTGGACCACTCGGGGTCGATGGGCAGATCAGCAGTCGGCGGCGCCACGGACCCTCCACAGGCCAACGCTGCCGGCAGCGGCAGCGGGGTATCGCACTAGACTAAGGTGCCGTCCGACCGCCGGCAACGCGGCCGCGGCCGGGGCGGCAGGACGGGCGCCACGGCGACGGCGATCTTGACAGGGCGCGGACGATGGCGAAGAATAGTCTCGGCCCGGTCGGTTGGCGTCGGGGCCCTTCCCGGAGAATACTGACATGAAACCTGTACGAGTGGGCATGGTGGGCATCGGGCAGCGCGGGTTGCAGCACCTCGACTGCCTGCATCGCATTCCCGGCGCCCAGGTGGTGGCCCTGTGTGACCCATATGAAGACAACCTGGCCGAAGCCAAGATCAGGCGCTTCGTTCCCCTGTACCAGGCAGCCGCCACGCGCCGCTACACCGACTTCGGCGCCATGATGCAGGATGGCGGCCTGGACGCTCTCTACCTGTGCATCCCGCCCAATGTGCACGCCGGCGAAGTGATCCGGGCCGCTGAAGCCGGCCTGCACCTTTTCGTCGAGAAGCCGGTCAGCCTGTTCCTCGACGAGGCCCTGGCCATGGACCGAGCCATCACGAGTGCCGGGGCCATCGCCACCGTGGGCTTCAACCAGCGCCATGATAACTGGCACGCGGCCATGCGCGACTTCCTGGCCGGCAAACGCCTGGTGCAGACCACCATTGTCAACAACGGCACCCTGGAGTCGCACTCGGTGAAGCATACGCACACCGAGACGGCCGGAGGGCCGCGTAATCGGGTCTGGGCCGCCAACTACGCCTGGTCGGGGTCAACGGTGGTCGAGGCGGGCATCCACCAGGTAGACCTGATGCGGTACTGGGCCGGCGACATCGACTGGGTTGAGGCCCGCTATCAGCACCGCGCCGAAGACGACATCGTTGACGGCGGTGACAATCCCTACGGCTACTCGGTCACTTTCGGCTTTGCCTGCGGCATGGTCGCCAACCTGGTGATGACTCGGCTTCGCCGGACATTCTGGGGCGATGGGTACATGGACATTGCCTGGGACCACGGGCACCTGAAGATCGAGGGCAGCGGCCCGGTCGCCTACTACTACGACGGGCCCTACCCGCCTGCCGGCGCGGTCGGCGGCGATGCTGTGCGTCACCCACTGCCGGTACCGCCCCGCAACGACAACACCATGGACATAAACCGCGACTTCATTGCCGCGGCAGCCACAGGCGACGGCGCAACGCTACGCAACACCTTCCACAGCAGCCTCAACAGCCATGCCGCCGTGCTAGGCGCCAACGTCTCCGACCGCCTGGGCGGACAGCGCGTGGTGCTGGCTGAGTTGCTCAGCGACGAACGGTACGCGGCTTTCCGTCAGAAAGAGGGCGGCTGAGCCCGGCCTTGGCGTCGGCTGCCGGCCGCGCCGGGCGACGGACCGGATACCGGCGGCGTACCGGGCCCATGCGCCGCGCCGTCGGACGGTGAACCCGCGGCGCCCGTCGGGCGCACCGTGACGCTCGCCCACATGTCAGCCCCAAGGAGTTGAGCGTGAGGTACGAGACGGTCATTGGCATGGAGGTGCACGCGGAACTGTCGACGCGGGCCAAAATGTTCTGCGCCTGCCCCGCCGACCATTTCCAGGTAGTGCCCAACCAGCACATCTGCCCGGTGTGTACGGCCCAGCCGGGCGCCCTGCCCGTGATCAATGGCCGCGCGGTGGAACTGGCAGCGCGGACGGGCCTGGCCCTGCACTGCCAGGTGCAGCCCCACTCGGTCTTCGCACGCAAGAACTACGTGTATCCTGACCTGCCCAAGGGCTACCAGATCTCCCAGTACGAGCTGCCGCTGTGCACCAACGGCTGGGTCGAGGTTACCACGGAAGCCGGGCCCAAACGGATCGGCGTGACCCGGGTGCATCTTGAGGAAGACACCGGGAAGCTGGCACATCACGGACGGGCCAGTTGGGTGGACTACAACCGAGCAGGCGTCCCGCTGATGGAAATCGTGTCCGATTCCTCGATCCGGTCGGCGGAGGAGGCGTATCTCTACCTGCTGCAGATTCGCCAAATCGTGCGTTATCTGGGGGCCTCCACGGGCGACATGGAGAAAGGCGCCATGCGCTGCGAGGCGAACATCTCAGTGCGGCCGGAGGGGAGCGAACAATACGGCACCAAAGTGGAAGTCAAGAACCTGAATTCCTTCCGCTCGGTCCGCAGCGCCATTGCGTACGAAGTCGAACGCCAGATCCGAACGCTCGCTGAAGGCGGGGTGGTCCGCCAGGTGACGATGGGCTGGGACGAGACGGCCGGCGTGACGCGCGAGCAGCGCAGCAAGGAGTCGTCAGAGGACTATCGGTACTTCCCCGAACCGGACTTGCTGCCGCTTCGCCTGGAGGCCGGTTGGGTTGACCAGCAGCAGCAGGCGCTGCCCGAGCTGCCCGACGCCAAGGCGGTCCGTTTCGGTCACCAGTATGGTCTGGGACCGCAGGACACTGCCCTGCTGACTGAGGACGCGGCCACGGCGGCCTGGTTCGAGCGCGCCGCCGCTGCACAACCAACCGAACCCAAGCTGGTCGCCAACTGGGTTACCGGCGAGGTGTTCCGTCGACTCAAAGATGCCGGCGGCGCCCTGGCCGATATCCGCGTGAGCCCGGAAAGCCTGGCCGAACTGGTCGCCATGGTCGCCGCCGGTACCCTGAACCAGAACGCCGCCAAGGAAGTCCTGGGCGTGCTCTGGGCTGAGGGCGGTCGGCCGGCCGACGTGGTCCAGGCGCGCGGCCTGGGGCAGATATCCGACGCCGCCGCGCTTGAGCAGGTAGTGGCCGAGATTCTGGCCGGGAACGCCGACGCCGTGGCCAAGATCCGCAGCGGCAACGAGAAGCCCATGCAGTTCCTGCTCGGGCAGGTGATGCGCGCCAGCCGCGGCAAGGCCAACCCCCAGACGGTAGCGGAGCTGCTGCGCCGCCACATCCATCCTGCCTGAATGGGGCGGGGCTGGCTAGCGAACGTGCACGACGCGGCACTGCCGGCTGCCGGCCTGCGTGCGCAGCAGCACCACGTACACACCCGAACCCACCTGGGCACCACGGTCATCGCGGCCGTCCCAGGCGGCTAGATGCGGGCCGGCCGCGATCACGGTGGCCAGGAGCCGCTGGACCGGTTGACCCAGGACATCGCAGACCGTCAATTCGCACGGCCCAGCGGTCGGCAGGACCAGCGGAATGAGAACTGACCCGTTGGCCGGGTTGGGGAACGGCGGCCCCAGCGTGGGCGCCACGGGCAGCAGATCGGCCTGGCGCACCCAGGTCAGATCGGGCGCACGAGGCAGGCAGGGCAGGTAGGCTACGTTGCCCCTGACCCGTAGGCCGATGGCCGCACTGTCCACGGTGCCCCAGTAATTCCCGGCTGCGGCCAAGGTCGACGCGGCGCCGTTGACGACGTGGATGGCATTGCCCACCAGAGTATTGCCCGAGAACGGCGACGGCAGACGCGGCCCCACCAGGGACACTGCGGTGTCGTTGTCAAGGAACTGGTTACCCGTGATGCGCGGCGCCGCGTCGCGGCTGTCCAGGCCGACGGCCAGGCGAGCGAAGGTATTGTGATCGAGTCGCACCGAGTCCGCGGCGGCGAGCTCGATGCCCGTGGCGCCGGCAAAGCGGCTGCTGTTCACTCCGCCGGCCAGCGGGCCGGTCCAACTGACGCCGGCCGCCGCGTTGCCGGCGAATGAACAGGCGCGGACCTGCGCCGTTCCTGTGCCGCCCAGCCGGACCCCGCACGCACCGTTGTCCAGGAAGCTGACGCTGTCCAGCCGGGTCGGGCCACCGCTGCGCCGCAAACCATCGCCGGCGTTGCCGGTCAGTTCGGCGGCTTCGATCTCGACGCGGCCCTCCCACGCGGCGGCGTCCACCCCGGCGCCAGCGCTGCCCGCAATTCGGCCCCCACGCCAGATCAGCGCCTGCCCGCGCCCCCCCACGGCGCGTACGCCAGCGGCGCCGGCGGCCGCGTTGGCCTGCCCGGCCGCCTCGATCGCGACGTCGGCGGCGACCAGTGAAGCGTTGCCGAGGAACAGACCCTCGCTGCCGCTGGAACGGACCGTGACGCTGCGCAGCGATAACTGGCCACTGCCTTCGACCTTTAGGTTCTGGCGACCGCAGGCACCGAACTGGCTTCGCTCGACGCTCAGTTGACCCTCCACGGCGAGATCGACGCCGCTGACCACATTGTCCGCGAAGCGACAGTCTGCCAGGCGAGCCTGGCAGCGGCGGCTGACCTCGCCCGCAATGGCGAACCCGGCGCGCTCGACCGTAGCGCCCCGGAGCTCCAGATCGGCGCCGGGTTGCAGTTGGATGCCGCACCAGATCGAGTCCGGATGCGCCATATCGGCAGTCAGGCGCACCGATCCCGCGGCCGCACCTTCGGTGGCCAGCGAACCCTCGACGATCAACTCGGCAAGGGTGGGATAGGTGCCCCGCCCCGTCAGATCGACGCCGAAGGACAGGATGGCGCCGTCGGCGAGCACGAGCTTGGCATCGGCCGGCACCACCAGATCCACCGGCAGAAACCGCGTGCCGCTCCAAGTGGTGACGCCGGGCGGCAGGCGGCAGGGTACGGTGCCGTACAGGGACCCCTGCAGTTGCAGCCCCGGAACGTCCGGCGGTTGGCCGCCCAGGAGGAACACACCGGCCCACGGTTGCCGGCGGCTGGCCGCCAGAATCGTGGCCGCCGGCTGGCCACTGTCGGGCCCCACCAGGGATCCGTACACGATGACCTCGCAGCGCGACGGATCCAGGCCACCGGCTGCCCGGTCGGCGGCTGCCAGGCGGACCTGGGTCGCCGGGGCCAGGTTCAACGTCGCACCGGGCGCGATCACCAGGTCACGATCCAGATCGATCGTGCCCGACCAGGTGGTATCGGTGGCCACCACGCCCGGCGTCGGAAGTCGGGCGACGTCAACCAGGAAACGCGAGCCCTGAGCCTGGATCCGGGTGAGCGCCAGGGCCAAGGGCACGCGGCAGGCTCCGCCGCCGTAGGCGGCCAGACTGGGGTTGGTGGTCGCCGTCAGGGCCGTGTCAGTGACCCCGTCGAACGGGTCACCGGCGTCGCCCTGGTTGCCGTTATGAGCCGCGGCGTACGCGGCGTCGTGGGCCCAGAAATCCAGATTGTCGCCACCTGCCGCCGGGTCGGGTTCGTTGCCGGGGTAACCCCGGTCACGGTACCTGCCGTCGGCGCACACCAGATCCACGTGCGGGTGATGCTCCTCGTCGTTGTCGGCCCGTTCGTCCACATGCCAGACCAGGAGCCCCGATGCCGGGACGTTGCGGTTATAATACGAGCCACTCGCCTGGCGGTTTTCCAGCAGGAAGTACTCGTCGGGCGTAACCGTTACCCGGTATACCTTGCCGCTGGTCTGCAGGTCCTCAATGACCAGGCCGCGCACCGGCGGCCTTACCTCGACCACGTCGACCCAGCCCAGACGCAGCAACGACCACGCACAGAAGGCATTGGGACCATCCTCAACGCCCCAGCCCAACGTGCCCAACCCCATCAGACACCACTTGCCGACCCCGGCGCTGTCTTCAGCTGGATCAAGGCGCCCGTCGGAGCCCAGCGCGCTCTGGTCAAAGAGATCAACCAAGCCCAGCACATGCCCGAATTCGTGGCACATGGTCCCCGCGGCCACACTGAAGACATGACCACGCTGGGTGGTGCCGCCGAAACCACTGAACCGACTGCGAACGCGAATGACCCCGCCGCCGGCCGCCGGATCGTCACTCAGGTAGTCGGTGTCGAGGCCCAACGAGGCGTAACCGGTGGCAGTGTCCAGGAGGAAGCGCGTGGGCACGGTCAGCAGGTTGATGAAGACCACGTCGACGTACCCGTCGTCATCGCCGGAGTTGGGGACGCCGTCCGGACCATCGTTGTCGAAGCGCCCGAGGTCGGTGTCCCGGTCGGCCTGCGCCAGTATCTCCAGGTTGAAGGCACCGAAGCGGCCCAACTGCCCGGCTGTCGGCGCGAGGTAAGCCGCCGCCGGCTGCGACGAGGAGTACCGCCGCGGCAGTGACTCCCCGCGGACCTGCAGGCGTCCGCGGGACATGGCCGCGTAGAAATGGGCGAAGGAACCAGGGCGCGCCGGGTCGAAAAGGTCAGCGGCCCAGGCCGGCGCCTGTTCTACCCCAGGGGCTTCGCCGGCGAACTTGGCGAAGATGACCAGGGCGGCCAGGTTCCCGGTAGCGGCCAGCGGGCGCCCGAGCGGGCGCGGTCCCGGGTCGCCCGCACTCGACGGCAGGGGCAGCGACCACGAGGGCCCGGTCAACGCCAGCAGGACCCAGACCCACCGGCGGCTCACGCGATCCGATCCAACGTGCCAGCGCGGTTCAGGGTGTCGTTCAGGGTTGCGCCGGCGTACCCCCGGCGGGCCAGCGCGCGGGCGTCACGGTCGACCCGGCGCAGGGTCTCACGCAGCGCCGAGGCCTGTAGCAGCAGGATGCCCATCGACTCAGGTGCCTCAATGGACGCGGCCAGCCCCGCTGGCGACGGGTCGCGCAGGGAGCCGCTGGCCTCGCCGGACGGAACCGCTCCGGAACCGACCGCAGCGGTCTGCGCCGGCAGCCGTGCAGCGCCAGGGGCGGATGCGTTCCAGCTGCCCGCAGCCGGGGCACTGACGGCTCGCCACGGGCTGATGCCGACGCCCTGGCTGACGGCGGCCTCGTCGCGGACCCCGCGGCTCCGGGCCCGGGCCGCCATGGCGGCCATGCCGTTGGTCGGTTCCAGGTACAGCGCCGACGCCAGCATCGTGGGCTCCTAAATGTCGCCCGCAGTGACGCGGTGGGCGAACCCAAGGTCGGCCGGGCCACCGCCCTTGGGTCGGCCGTCTACCAGATCACGTTGCCGAGGCGCCCGAAACGGATCCGACCGGGCAGACCGGCGAGCCAGCCAAGGGCCACCCTGGGCGCCGACAGCAGACCCGTGTAGTAGGGCGTTTCCGTGTCGGAGGCCCACGACCAGTAGATACTCATGGCTTTGCCCTTGATCATCGCTTTGGGCACTGACCGCCAGTAGCGGCTGTCGTAACTGTTGTCGCGGTTGTCGCCCATCATGAAGAACTGGCCCGGGGGGACCCGGTACGGGCCGAAGTTATCGCGCGGGTTGGCCGCCGCTGGCAGCACGGTGTGGTCCGTGTATTTGGAGCGGGGCGGATCCGGGAACCGCACGCCGTCGACAAAAAGCTCCTTGTTGCGCACCTCGACCGTCTGGCCGCCCACCGCCACACAGCGTTTGATCAGGTCCCGGTCCGGATCGACCGGAGAGCGGAAAATGACGATATCGCCCGGCTGCGGCTCACGCAGCCCCGGCAGCCGAAACAACGTGATCGCCGTCAGCGGGATGTCCACCGGCGCACCGTAGACGAACTTGTTGGCCAGCAGGTAATCGCCCACCAGCAGCGTGTCTTCCATGGAACCCGATGGAATGTAGAACGCCTGCACCACCGCCGTGCGGATGGCCAGGGCCAATCCCAGGGCGATGAGCACCGAGGACGCGTACTCGCGCACGAGGCGGACCCAATCCGACCCCGTCCCTGCTGCCTGCTCGGACATCTCGACGAATCCCGCAAGAATTGAAGTGACCACGAACCCGCGGTTCGTGCAGCGATTATACATCAGGAGCCGGGTGGTGTAAACGTCACCCGGACGACAGCGGGCGCGCTGCGGTCCTCACGGCTCCACGTCCACCACCGCCTCGGTTTGAATCGACGTCACCGCGGCGGCCAGCACTTTCTGGGCCGCCAACCCATCGGCCCCGGAACCGTCAATGGCGTCGGGCTTGACGCCCTCATTCAGTTGACGCACGAAGGCCCCCAGGCGGTCCCGGAAGGTGTCCTCGAAGTCGCGGAAGCCGCCGAAGAGCGGGTTGGTGTACACCGTCTTCTCCAGATTCCCGGCCGGGTAGAGCGTCACCTCGCGGTACATGTCGTCGATAACCAGACGCCCTTTGAGGCCGGCCACCTCGCACCGCTCCATCGGGTGGCCGCGCTCGATGTCGTAGGAGCCCGTCAGGTGGCCGACCGCACCGCTGCGGAAACGCAGGTTGAACTGGGCCGTGGACCAGATACTCCGCCCCGGCGCCTTGGTGGCGAAGCAGTGCACGCGGTCGATGTCACCGCAGAAGTAACGCAGGACATCCACCGAGTGCGGATGCAGGGCCTTGATGTGGAACCAGGGCGAGCTCTCGCGCGGGTTCTGGATCCAGATACTCATGTTGGCGAACAGCTGGTGGCCGATGCGCCCCTCGTCAACCCACCGCCGCGCCAACCGGGCGGCCGGCGTGAAGCGGTGGTTCAGGTTAACGCCGAAGCACTTGCCCCGTTCCCTGGCCGCCGCCACCATTTCGCGGGCCGGGCCGATCTCGTTGCTGATGGGCTTCTCGCACAGGACGTGCAAGCCCGCCTCGAGCGCCTGGATGGTCGGTTGATAGTGGTCGCTGCCGTATTCGACGCCACCGGTGGCCACGCTCACCATGTCGAGTTCGTGCTGCGCCAACATGGCGCGCAGGTCGTAGTAGGCAGGCACCCCGAGCCGGGCGGCCGCCGCGTCGGCGCGCTCCGGGATGCGATCGCACACCGCGACCAGTTCGGCTCCTTCCATCTCCCGGTACAGACTCGCATGACGGTTGCCGATCGGACCCAGGCCGACCACAGCTATGCGTTGCATGGCTCCTCCTTGTTACGCCGTTGGCGGCGCGGTGCCGGCCTCGTGGCCCTGCTCCGTCAGCGCCGTCGGCAGGTCCACGGCCAGTTCGGCCGCTAGCCGCGAGATCTGCGCCCACGACTCCTCGTCGACATCGACCCCCTGCTGCAGGCGCCGCTGTCGGGTTCGGTGCGCGCCCTCGCCGGGAACGAGCACCTCACTGTAACCGGGCGCCGGGGCCGACGACTTGACCCAGTCGATGAAACGGTCCACTTCGGCAGCGAAGTCCTCCAACGGCAGGAAAGCTTCGGGGCGCAGCACCAGAATGAACAGCCCGTTGCCCGTCAGCGGCGCGTCACCCCGGCTGCACCCGGCGCCTGACAGGGCCCCGGCCAGGATGTCCACGGCCATGGCCAGGCCCAGGCCCTTGTGACCGTTGGCCGGCGAGCCCAGAGGAAGGATCGCTCCCGGCGGCTGACGGTAGTACGCCTCCACCTGGGTGGTAGGTTGTCCTTCAGCGTCGATGAGCAGACCCGCCGGCGCGGCGCGGCCGGTGTTGCGCCAAAGGCGCAGCGCCCCGCCGGAAAGGGCGCTGGTGGTCATGTCGAGCAGGAAGGGCCAGCCCCGGCCGGTGGGCACCGCAATGCTGAGG
>CAITNQ010000047.1 GCA_903893785.1 uncultured Gemmatimonadota bacterium | reverse complement strand
CCTGCGCCTGGTGGCCGGCGGGCTGGTCTTTGCCGCGGCGCTGGCCCTGCTGACCTGGGGGTCGGCACGGGACCGGGCCGCCTGCCAAGCCCTGTGGGGGGCGTTGTGTCGGAAGCCCGGTCGTGACCCCTGAGCTGCGGCTGCACCCCATCCTGCACGCGGGCGGTGAACCGGGGTGGCGCCGGTGGGTCACGGGGCGGGGCGGCGCCCTGTGCCTCGTTGGCGTCGTGATCGCGGTCTTCGCCGGCGCCCTGGGCGGCGGGTTCCACTACGACGACGAGCACACCATCGTCGACAACCCGCACATCCGGAGCCTGGCTGCGGTTCCCGGCTGCCTGGCCGATCCGGGCTGCTTCTCGGCCATGCCCGAAGCGCGGATGTACCGCCCCCTGTTGACGCTCAGCTACGCGCTCAACTACGCGGCGGGCGGCCTGCAGCCGCGCGGTTGGCTGCTGACGAATCTGCTGCTGCACCTGACCGTCAGCCTGGCCCTCTGGCGCTTGTTGGTGGTCCTGCTCGCGGATCCTGTCGCGGCGCTGCTGGCCAGTCTGGCTTTTGCCGTCCACCCCATGGTCAGCGAGCCGGTGAACTACGTCAGTGCCCGGTCGGCATCATTGGCGGCGTTGTTCGTGGTGTTGGGCGCGCGCGCGCTGGTGACGGCGACTCGCCGCCCGGCCAGACAGACCGCGCTGTGGCTGGCCGGCGCCCAGCTGGCTGCCCTGGCGGGTAAGGAATCGGGCGCAGTGCTGGCCGGCCTCGCGGTGGTCTGGTGGCTCGGCCAGGCGCCGCCACCGCACCCCCCCTCCAAAGGGTGGTTCGGTGCCGCCAAGGGTGCCGCCCGGGCCACCTGGCAGACCGGCGGGTGGGCGCTGGCGGTGCCTGCGGCAGTGGTCGCCGTTTGGATGACGGCTACCCTCGCCCTGGTGGCCAAGGCCATTGTTACGCCGGTGCGGCCGTGGCCGGTGCAGGCGGCGACGCAGTCCAAGGCGGTGGCGTTCTACCTCTGGCGAGCCCTGATGCCGGTGCATCTGAGCGTCGAGCCTCAGTTCCGGGTCGCGGCTTCCTGGTGGCCGCCGGTGGGGGTGGTAGCGCTGCTGCTAGCGGCATCGCTGCTGGCGGTGGCCTGGCGGCATCGCCGCCGACACCGGGTCCTTTGGTTTGGCGCCGGTTGGTTCTTCGTGGCCCTGCTGCCGACGCTGGTGATCCCCCTCAATGTGCTGGTTAACGACAACCGTCTGTACCTGGCCCTGGTGGGAGCGGCGGTGGCCCTGGGCGGCGCACTGGACCGGCCAGGACAGCGATGGGGGTGGTGGGTGGCACTGCTCGTCGTGGCCGCGCTGCTGGCCGGGCAGCGGCAACAGGTGTGGCGCAGTGACGAAACCCTGTGGCGAGACGCGGCGGTCCACGGACCCCTGATGCCGCGGCCCCAGGTGAACCTGGGTAAGGCCCTGCTGGCGGCCGGCGCTGTCGAAGCCGCGGCCGCCGCGTCGGAGCAGGCCATTGGCCTCGACCCGGCGTCGGCAACCGCCCATTACAATCTGGGCACCGCGCACCTACGCCTGGGCCGTCCCGAACTGGCCGAGGCGGACTTCGTCCGCGCCCTTGAGCTGCAGCCGGATCTGGTGCCGGCCTGGCACAACCTGGGCACGGCCCGGCAAGAGCAGGGGCGCCCGCAGGCGGCGCTGTCCGCCTACCGCGAAGCCCTGGCCCGACAGGTATCCCCGGCCGGTCTCCACAACCTCGGCGCGGCCTGGTTGGCTTTGGGCCAGGCGGACTCGGCCTTGGCGGCGTTCGAAGCCGCGCTGCAGCTGGAACCCGATCTGCTGGCCGCACGCCGTGGCCGGATCAAAGCCCTGCTCGCCAAGGGCCAGGCGGCCCGTGCTGCCCAGGACGCGGCCGCGGCGCTGACGCAGTGGCCGGGCGACGCGGAGTTGGGCCAGTTGGCCGGCGATGCGGCAGGGGCCCGGGGTGACGCGCAGGCGGCGGTCCGAGCCTACCTGACGGCCGGGCGTGACACGGTGACCGCCCTGCTGCTGGCCGGCGACCAGGCCCGGCGGCGCGGCGATGCCGCCGCGGCCCTGCCGCTTTACCGCGAAGCCACCCGGCGCGCGCCCGGGCGATCAACGGCCCAAGGCGCGCTCGGCGAGCTGCTGCTTGACCAGGGACGCTATGACGAGGCCCTGGTCGCCCTGCGCCAGGCCGCGCGCCTGGCGCCCGATGACGCCAGCGCGTACCTGGCCCTGGCGCGCCTGTTCCTGGCCAGGAGCCGGCCGCTGGAGGCAGCAGCCGCGGCTGAGAGGGCCGTCGCCCTGGCGCCCGGAGCGGCCACGGCCCGCGCGCTGCTGGCGGAGAGCCTGCGTCGCTCCGGGCGCCTGGAGGCTGCTCTGGCGGCTTACCGCGACGCGGTGCAACAAGCGCCCGACGAGGCCGTGCTACACCACAATCTCGCCCATCTGCTGGAGGAGACGGGCCAGTCCCAGCCCGCCGAGGCCAGTTACCGGACGGCTCTGCGCCTGGATCCGGACCTGGTGGAGGCCTGGTTCTCCCTGGGGCACCTGCTGCTGGCCCGCGATGCCTGGGACAGTGCGGCTGAGGCTTTCAGCCAGGTGCTGCGTCGTGCCCCGGATCGCGCTGACGCGCACCTGAACTTGGCCACCGCGCGGTTGGGCCAAGGGCGGCGGGCGGAAGCCGCGGCGGGGTACCGGCGCTTCCTCGCCCTGCACCCGACGGCCGATGCCCTGCGGCGGCGCGTCGAGGCGCAGTTGGCGGCGCTGGGCGACGCCGGCGAGCGCTGATCAGGGGCGGCCGCAGCGAACCGCCGCAGCCGCCGGCTTGCCGCTGCTGCCAGCCATCACGTATATTGAGGATCTTTCACCGACTGAACGAGTTACCGGGGCCCACCGGGCCCGGCAGCAGGGCCGGGGGCAACCAATCGGGTTGCCGGCCGCGGTCCTGCCGCCGGCGGCCGGGGCAGGAAAACAGGCGATGGACCGACCCGTGGGAATTGGGCTGATCGGCTTGGGGAACGTGGCCAGCGGCGTGGTACGGCTGCTGGGGGATGCGCCGGCCGCGGTGCGGCGCCGGCGTCTGGATGTCGCCCTGCAAAGGGTCGCCGTCCGCGACCTGCAGCGGCCGCGCACTGTGGCCGTGGATCCGGGCCTGCTGACCGATCAGGCCATGGCCGTGGTCGATGACCCGCGCGTTGATCTGGTGATCGAGCTGACCGGCGCGCCCGAGGCCGTGGAATGGGTCCGGGCGGCGTTGGCGCGCGGCAAGGACGTGGTCACGGCGAACAAGGCCATGCTGGCCGAACACGGCGACGAGCTCTTCGGCTTGGCGCTGGACCGGGGCGTGGACCTGATGTTCGAGGCCAGCGTGGCCGGGGGCATCCCCATCATCCGCTCTCTGCGCGCCGGCCTGGTGGCCAACCGGGTGGAGTCCCTGTACGGGATTCTGAACGGTACCACCAACTACATCCTGACCCAGATGACGCGCGGCGCGGGCGACTACCCGGCCATGCTGCGCCTGGCCCAGGAGAAGGGATTCGCCGAACCGGATCCGACGATGGACGTCAGCGGTCGCGACGCCGCTCAGAAGCTGTGCATTCTGTCGCGCATCGCGTTCCACAGCCGGGTCACGGGCAGTCAGATTTTCTGCGAAGGCATCGAGCAGGTCGATGCCGGCGACATTCAGTACGCCCGCGAGTTGGGCTATGCGGTCAAGCTGCTGGCCGTGGCCAAGCTGGCCGGCGACCGGGTCCAGGCGCGTGTCCATCCCGCCATGGTGCCGGCCGACTCGCTGCTGGCCAACACCAACGACGAGTTCAATGCCATCGAGGTGGTGGGCTCGTCGGTGGGCAACCAGGTTTTCTATGGCCGCGGCGCCGGCCAGATGCCTACTGCCAGTGCCGTGGTGGCCGACCTGGTGGAGCTCGTGCAGCGCAAGCGCGCGGGCGGCGGCACGGCCATCGGCGACATGATCTTGGGCGAAGGGGCCCTGGAACTGGCCGACATCGCGGAGTGCGAGCTGCGGTATTACCTGCGGTTACGGGTGCTGGACTGCCCCGGGGTGCTGGAGAAGATCGCCCACGTGCTAGCCGTGGAGCGCATCAGTATCGCTTCAGTGCTGCAGAAGCAGCGCGACCTGCAGGGCGGCTCGGTCCCGCTGATCATCGTCACCCACGAAGCCCGCGAACGGCAGATGAAGAGAGCCCTGGCGGCGCTGAACGACCTGCGGGAAGTGGAGGGGGCGCCGCGGGTGATGCGCATCGAGGATCTGTGAAATACGTCATTCTGGTCCCGGACGGTGCCGCCGACTATCCCCAGGCAGCGCTGGGCGGCCGGACGCCGCTCCAGGCCGCCCACACACCGAACATGGACCAGTTGGCGCGCCAGGGGGCGGGCGGTCTGGTCGACATTATCCCACCCGACCGCCCCCCGGGCAGTGACGTGGGCAACCTGGAGATTTTCGGCTACGACAGCTCAGTGCACGCGACGGGTCGGGCTCCGCTTGAGGCGGCCAGCCAAGGGCTGGCGCTGACCGATAGCGACGTGGTGTACCGCGTCAACCTGGTGACCTGCGACGGCGACACCCTGGTCGATTACAGCGGTGGCCATCTCAGCCGCGACGAGGGCGCCGCCCTGCTCGGGCGCGTCGCGGCGGCCCTGGATCGCCCCGGACGCCGCTTCTTCGCCGGCGTCGGCTACCGGCACCTGCTGGTGTGGAGCGATGGTCCCGACGCACTGCGCGCCTTCCCGCCCCACGATATCATGGGCCGGTCGGTTGCCGAGCACCTGCCGACGGGACCGGGTGAAGAAGAGGCCCGAGCGCTGATGGCGGCGGCGGGTCCGGTCCTGGCGGCCGCGCCCGAGAACGCCCAGCGACGCCGCACCGGCAAACCGCCGGCCAACGCCATCTGGCTGTGGGGGGCCGGGCGGCCACTGCGACTGCCGTCATTGGCCGAGCGCTGGGGCCTGCAGGGCGGGGTCATTTCGGCGGTCGACCTGGTCCGCGGGATTGGCCGGGCCGCTGGCCTGGAGGTGATCGAGGTGCCGGGCATCACCGGGTATCTGGACACCAACTACGCCGGCAAAGCGGCCTATGCGCTGGACGCCCTGCAGCGTCTGGACCTGGTCTACGTGCACGTAGAGGCGCCCGATGAGGCTGGCCACAACGGTGACGTGGAGGGCAAGGTCCAGGCCCTGGAGGACTTCGATCGGTTGGTTGTCGGACCCGTGTGTGCCGGCCTGCCGGCGCTGGGCGGCGGCCGCGTGCTGCTGGTGCCCGACCATCGCACGCCGCTCCAGCTGCGTACGCATAGCCGCGAGCCCGTGCCCTATGTCCTGTGGGGCCAGGGCATCGAGCCGATGGGATTGGCGGCTTTCGACGAAACGTCGGCGGCCAGCGGCAGCGTGCACCTGGCACGGGGACACCAGATGATCGGCCGGCTGCTGCGCTGAGCTGGCGGCCTGCCCGGCCGGTCGGCTCGGTGAGGAATGCACTGCCGCGGCGCTGTTCCTCGGGCGGCCCCGCGGACGACCCACCACATCCAGCAAGGTTACGGAATATGGCACTGGTGGTGCAGAAATACGGTGGCTCGTCGGTAGCCACCCCGGAGCTGATCCGCAAGGTAGCCGCACGTGTGGTGGCCCGGCACCGCGCCGGTGACCAGATGGTCGTGGTCATCTCGGCGATGGGCGACACTACGGATGACCTCGTAACTCTCGCGGGCCGGGTGAGCCCCAAACCGGTCGATCGCGAGATGGACATGCTGCTGGCGTCCGGCGAGCGGATCTCCATGGCGCTGCTGGCCATGGCCATCCAGGACCTGGGCCCGCGGGCGGTGTCGATGACCGGCGCCCAGAGCGGTATCATCACCGACGCGGTGCACCGCAACGCCCGCGTCGTAGCGTTGCGCCCGGAGCGCGTGCTCGCCGAGTTGGGCCGCGGCACCATCGTCGTGGTAGCGGGTTTCCAGGGCGTCACCGCGGACGGCGAAGAAACCACCCTGGGACGCGGCGGCTCCAACCTCACGGCGGTCGCGCTGGCCCACGCGCTGAACGCCGATGTCTGTGAGATGAACACCGATGTGGACGGCATTTTCACCGCTGACCCCCGCCTGGTGCCCGAAGCCCGCCAGTTGGCTTTCGTGTCACCGGACGAAATGCTGGAACTCGCCAGTTCGGGCGCCCGCGTCCTGCAGTCGCGCTCGGTGGAGTTCGCCCGCAATTACGGGGTGGTGATTTGCGTGCGGTCCAGCTTCAACCAGAATCCGGGAACGTTGATCAAGGAGACAGCAGACATGGAAAAGGTGGTGGTACGCGGCATCGCCCACGATGTCAGTGACGCCAAGGTCACCGTGCGCCACGTGGCCGACCGCCCCGGCATCGCCGCCCGGTTGTTCGGCGCCCTGGCCGAGCGGAACGTCAACGTCGACATCATCCTGCAGAACACCAGCGAGGCGGGCGCTGTGGACGTTTCTTTTACGGTCAAGGAAGGCGACCTGGGTAAGGCGCTGGAGACCTGCCAGGCGATCCGTCAGGAGATCGGCGCCACCGAGGTGCTGGCGGACTCCGAGGTGGCCAAGGTCGCGGTCGTGGGCATCGGCATGCGCAGCCATCCCGGTGTCGCCGCCACGGCTTTCGCCGCGCTGGCCGACGCCGGCGTCAACATCGAGATGATCAGCACTTCAGAGATTAAGATCGCGTGCGTGGTGCGGCGCGCCGATGTCGAACGCGCCGTGCGCGCCCTGCACCAGGCTTTCCATCTGGACCAAGCCACCTGAAGCCCGCGCCCGGGTCGCGGGGTGGCCAACCCGGAACCGGTCCCGCGACCCGTCAGGCCGGCACGCACACCCGCTCGATCAACCGGCTGTACACCTCCACGGCGCGCTCGAGTTCGCGGGTGGCGATCCACTCGTCCACGGTGTGGGCCTGGGCGATGTGCCCGGGCCCGAGCACCAGCAGTTGCGGCATGCGCTGGACGAAGATCATGCCGTCGGTGCCATAGGGAACGGTCTGGGGCCGGCGACGCCCGGCGGCTCGCAGAGCCAGCTGGACCCAGGGCGAGTCTGGCGGGGTGTACAGCGGATCACCGACGCGGACCACCTCACACTCCAGGCCATGGCGGGCCGCGCTGCGCTCAGTGCGACGCACCAACCCCTCGGCGTCAACACCGGGCATGGGCCGGTAGCTGATCGTGCAGACCGAACGCGCCGGCGTCATGTTGGTGGCTATGTTGTGGTCACACAGGCCCAGGCTCCATTCGGAACAGGGCGGGGTGTAGGCTTCGTTGCGGTACCGGGGCGAAGTCAGCACGAGGTCGTAGATCCGCTTCATGTCAGCCAGGAAGGGGATCATGCGGGCGTTGGCGTTCACCCCGCGCAGCGTACTCGTATGGGCGGCGCGCCCACGCGCCGTCACGGTGATGGCCAGCGCCCCCTTGTGGGCGTGGACCACCTGTAGCCCGGTCGGCTCGCACAGCACGCCATAGCCGCTGGCAGCGGCAGCGAACAGGCGCGAGCGCTCGATCACCTGCCGGGCACCCCGCGCCTGCAGTTCCTCGTCGGCCGTGATGACTAAGAAGAGCGGTGCTTGGAGGCGCCGACCGCGGTAACGGGCCGCGGCCGTCAGGGTCGCCGCCAGCGGCCCCTTCATGTCGCAGGCCCCGCGTCCGTACACGCGCCCATCAGCACGGCGGGGACAGAAGGGGTCCACGGTCCAGCCGTCGGCGGCGGCGGCCGGGACGACATCGCTGTGGCTGCACAGCGACAGCCCCCCTTCGCCATCACCCAGACGGGCCACCAGGCACACTTTGGCAACGCCGGCGGGGTATTCGTAAGCCACCTCCTCGACGGTGAAACCCAATTGCGTCAGGAGGTGCTGCAGGTGCCCGGCCAACGGCGCATTGCTTGCTTGGGAGGGGGTGCGGAAGCCGATCAGCTCTTCGGTCAGACCGATGACATCCAGTTCCATGGGTTCCCGCCGGGCAGTGAGCATGGGTGAGCGGCCACCGGGGTCCGGGCCTACGGGGCCCCGGGCCGTTGGCGCGCCAGCGCGCGGCAATGTAGGCAGGCTGACCGCCAGCGGCAAGCGAACCGGCGCACCGAGGCGATCTTGACGCGGGCCGCGGCCATGCCGGTACTAACGGCGGCACCCGTAACCGTTCGCCGCACACATTCGCCGGTGGGAGGACGCATGGCACAGGATCTGATCCGTTTTGGCATCATCGGCGCCGCCGGGCGGGGCAACAGCTTCGTCCAGAGCCTGCGGGCCAACCCAGCCACGGTTCTGACCGCGCTGTGTGATGTGCGCCCGACGCCCTTGGCCCAGCATGCCGCCGAACTGGGCCTTGAGCACACCTTCACCGATGCGGCGGCCATGCTCGATTCGGGGTGCGTCGATGCCGTGGTGATCGGGACGCCCATGCAGTTCCACGCCGCTCAGGCCATCCTGGCCCTTGAGCGCGATATCCACGTGCTCTGCGAAGTGACCGCCGGTGTGTCCGTGGAGGAGTGTCGCGACCTGGTGCGAGCCGCACGGCGGAGTCGCGCCTGCTACATGATGGCCGAGAATTACACCTACATGCGCCCCAATGTCCTGGTTCAGGAATTGGCTCGCCTGGGGCTGTTCGGCGAGCTCTACTATGCCGAAGGGGCGTACATCCACGAACTCAAGACCCTCAACGAGCAGACGCCATGGCGGCGGCGCTGGCAGACAGGGGTGAATGGCTGCACGTACCCGACCCACAGCCTGGGACCTGTACTGCGCTGGTTCGCTGGCCAGCGGGTCACGGCAGTCAGCGCCGTCGGCACCGGCCATCACTACCGGGATCCGCGCGGCCAGGAATACGAAATGGAAGACTCGGTGACTATGATGTGCCGGCTGAGTGGCGGGGGTGTGGCACAGATCAGGGTCGACATGCTTTCGGACCGGCCGCATCACATGGTGCACTACGCCCTCCAGGGCACGGACGGGTGCTACGAATCCGCTGATGGGTTCCAGGGGCCGGCGCGCATCTGGCTGCGCCAACGCTCGCCGCAGCCGCGCTGGGAGCCCCTGACCGCCCTGGAAGAGTACCTGCCGGAAACCTGGCGACGCCCACCCGATGCAGCTGCCGCGGCGGGGCACGGCGGCGGCGACTACTGGGAGGTGCAAGACTTCGTCGCCGCCATTCGCGACGAGGCGCCGGTGCCGATCGGCATCGATCTGGCCATGGACATGACCCTGCCGGGCCTGGTCAGTCAGCAGTCTTTGGCCCAGGGCAGCAGCTGGGTGGCCGTGCCGGACCCGCGCAACTGGACGTGAACGCCGCCGCCGGGTGATGGGCGTCGCCGTCATGCGCGGCCAGGTGCCGGCGGCTAGGGCGCGTCGTCGCCGGTCGCCGACTGGGCCTCAGCGTGCACCTGATCCCATTCCTCGAAGATGGCCGCGCCCACGTCCGGATTGGCACCGGCGCCCAGCTCAAACTGGGCGATGATGCCGCCGCGCGGATCGTACAGGTGGCGAGCCACCTGACGCACGGCGTCACGGCCGACCTGAGGATCGGCGGCGGTCAACACATGCTGGCGGTCGATCTCGCCCCAGAAGGTGATCCGCCCTTTGGCCCGTCGCCCGAGATCGGCCATATCCATGCAGAATAGCTGTGAGTTGACCGCGTGCACGCCCATGTCGATCAGGTCTTCGTAGATGGCGCTGATGTGCCCGTCGGAGTGCATGAAGACAAACTTGCCGTGGCTGCGGGCCAGATCGCAGTAGTCGCGGTAGAGCGGCGCGAACCACTGGCGCCACATTGCCGGCGGGATGAGCAGCTGGTGCTGCGACCCCCAGTCGTCCATGAAATTGATGGCATCGACATCGGTAGTTACCCAAAACTCCAGTTCGCGCAGGTAGAATGCGTGGATCTGACGCAGTAGCTCAGCGACCCCCGGCGTCGGGTCCATCAGGTCCAGCATGGCCGCCACCGTGCCGCGGATGAACTGGTAGCGTTCCCACGGTCGGGCGCAGCAGCCGGCGCGCACGAAGCGGTCGGTTGACGCGCAGGCGCGGTTGACCTGGTCGCGAGCCTGGTCGGGGTTGGCCGGCAGGGTCTCCCATGGCGGCTCGACCCGCTGCCAGTCAGCCGGGTCGTCAACCAGGGGTTGGCGCACCTCGCCGATCACGCCGGCCTGGATGTTGGTGAACACGCAGCCCCACTCGTCGACATACTGGCCCACGGCATAGGCGTCCCCGCGGACACGCGGCGAGGGGCGGTACACGTCCGGCGGCCCGGCGAAATCGGTCGGGAAACGGCGCGCCAGGGCGGTTACGGCGGCGGCGTGGTGTTCCGTCGCCCACGGCAGGAGCCACAGATCGCGGGGCAGCCGCGCCGGGTCGGCGAACTGCAGGCAACGGGTCACGAGCTCGCGGGGCGTCTGGGCCATGGCGTGGGCCACCTTCCTGGTACGGGTGCAGGTTGGGTTCCGGCGGCCGATGAATGTAGCCAAAACCCCCGCCACCTGCCCGCCGCGCGCGCCGGAGGTCTTCCCGCCGCCGGTTGCCAACGCACCCTAACCCGGACGCACGGTGCGCGCGGCCACCGGTTGCGTCGGGACCGCGGTCGGCCGCGGGTGCCCCGGGATCCGGCGGTGGCTGCTGGCCACCGGCCGCCCGTCGCACTGGCGATCTTCCCGCCACCGGCTGCGGACGCACCAGAACCCGAGCGTATGGCCCCTGCGGTCCCCAGCCGCGCCGACAACCGCTCGGGCGCGGCTTCGGTGTGATCCGGCGGTGGCTGCTGGCACGGTCCGGCGCGGGCGGCACCGTTTGAGCCCGCGGGACGCATGGTCGATGTTATGTCCCCGCGTCGGGGGGCCCTGAGCCGCGGCGCCCCCACCCGACACAGGTCCCTACATGACGCAATTCGCCCCACCCGCTGACGATCCTGACGGTGCCCCGTCTGCCCGCGACCGGGTGGCCGCGGTCTTGCGCCTGGCGGTACCCTCGGCGGCTGAGTTGATGCTCGGCATGCTCGTGGGCCTGGTGAACACGTACCTGGTGGGTCATCTGGGAGCGGCGTCGCTGACCGCGGTGGGACTGAGTTCCCAGTGGGCCATGGTCGGGTCGGTGCTGTTCAGCGCCGTCGGCACCGGCGCCACGGCGCTGGTGGCGCGGATGGCGGGCGCCCGCCAGTGGGCCGACGCCAGCCGGGTACTGGGTCAGGCACTGATCGTGGCGGTGGCCATGGGCGCTCTGGCGGTAGTCGGCCTGGAGCTGACCGCCGGCGCGGCCTTGCGTCTGATGGGGGCAGAGCCGGAAGCCCTTGCCCTGGGCGTGCCGTACCTGCGGGTAGTCTCCTCGGTATACGTGTTGACCGCAGTGATGTTCATCGGCAATGCCTGCCTGCGCGGCGCCGGCGACACGCGGACGCCCATGTGGGTCATGGGGGCGGTGAATCTGACCAACCTGGCCGTCTCCTGGACGCTCATCCATGGCGTCGCCGGTCTGCCCCGCCTGGGCGTCATGGGCGCCGCGGTGGGCGAGGTCATGGCGCGCCTGGTGGGGGCGGGCCTGGTGCTGGCGGTGCTCCTCCGTGGGCGCGCCGGCATGCGCCTGAGCGTCGGCGGCATGCGCTTCGATGCGGGCCTGGTGCGACGGATGCTGCGCGTCGGACTGCCAGCCGGTGTCGAGCAGCTCGTTTTCCGCTTCGGCATGCTGCTGTACGCCCGCGTGGTCTCCAGCCTGGGGACGGCTGCGTTCGCGGCGCACCAGGTGGCGCTGAACGGCGAGTCGCTGTCGTACATGCCCGGGTTCGGCTTCGCCGTGGCCGCCACCACGTTGGTCGGCCAGGGACTGGGCGGGCGGGCACCGGCGCGCGCTGCCCGCGACGGACACACGGCCTTCCTCCTGGCTGCCGCCCTCATGTCGGCCATGGGGGTAGCGTTCGCGGTCGGCTCCGAAACCATTATCGGCTTCTTCACCACGGATCCTGAAGTGATTGCCCAGGGCGTGGAACCGTTGCGCCTGATCGCCCTGGCCCAGCCCTTCCTGGCCGCCGTGATGGTGTACGGCGGCGGCCTGCGGGGGGCCGGGGACACCTTTGTGCCCATGCTCATCAACGGCGGCGCGGTGTGGGTTGTGCGGGTCCCTGCCGCGCTCCTGCTGACCCAGGTGTTGCCCTGGGGCCTTACGGGCGCCTGGGTGGCCATGGCCCTGGATCTGAGCGTTCGGGGGGTGCTCCTGGGCTGGCGTTTCCAGCGCGGGGCATGGCAGCGCCTGCAGGTCTGAAGCCGACCGGGCCGTCCGGGGTAACCGCCCGCGGTGCCGGCCATCGCTGCCCGTCTGGCAGCGCGACAACCCCACTGGCGCGGCCCTGCGGCCCGCAACCAGGAGGTCCACCCGCGTGAACCGCAATGCCCTGATCTACGTCTTCCCCTTCGCCTTGGACATCGCGGTCGCTCTGCTGCTCTTCGTCGGCCGCCACTCTCTGGCCAGTCGAGGCCTGGGGCCTGACGTGGTCGGGTCCATTCTGTTGTGTTTCGGCGGCGGCTACCTGGTCGCCAGCCTATTCATGCGGCACATCGTCCGGCCGCACCTCGCCCGACGTCAGATGCTGCTGGCGCTGGCCGCCCTGGCCGCCTTGTGCATCTGGCTGCCCCAGGTCGAGTCCGTGCACTGGACCCAGGTAGCGTTCTGTCTTGTACCGTTGTCGACCAGCCTGTTCTTTAACGCCTTCCAGTCCTTCATGCTGGGAGTGTCGCAGGACGCCGCCAAGCCGCTGGCGGCCATGGCCGGGCACTATACCTGCGCCTGGTCCCTGGGCTATGCCCTGGGGCCATTTGCTTCGGGTTGGGCGCGGGCCTGGTGTTCCTGGGCGCAGATATACTACCTGGCAGCGGCCATTGCCGGCGCCGTGGCAATACTCGTGCTGCTGTTCCGGCCTCGAGGTGAGAAATCGGCCCCTGCCGTGGCCCCAGCGCCCGCGATGGCCCGCCGGGGGACAGCCCTGGTGGGCCCGGCTTGGCTGGGCGTCGCCCTGGCCTGGATTGGCTGGACGGTGGTGTCGATCTGGTGGCCCGTGCAGGCCGCCGCCCTCGCCTTCACCCCCACCGTCAAGGGCGGCGTCGAGTTCGCCTTTGCGGTGAGCCAGTCGCTGGGGGCCCTGGCTCTGGTCTACGCGGGTGCCTGGCATCACCGCCCTGGCCTCGTCTTCGCCTTCGGCGGGCTGGGCTTGGTGGGTCTGGCGGTCCTGACCGCCGCCGGCAGCCCTGCCCTGTTCGGCGCCGGCGCGGTGCTCTACGGCCTTTATACCAGCAGTGCCTTTTCCGCCATGGTGTACCACTCCATGCTCGAGCCGCACCGTGCCGTCGCGCGGGTGGCGGTCAACGAGACCGTGGTCGGCTCCAGCTTCTTTGTCGGTCCGCTGGTGGCTGGGGCAGTGGAGTGGGCGCGGGGTGCGACCTGCGTCGGGTCGGCTGGCGGCATGGCCGCCTACGGGTGGCTGGCCATGCTGCTGGCCCTGGGCCTGGCCGTGCAGTTCGGCTGGACCCGCCGCCTGGCCTCGGCGCCGACCCGGGCGGCCGTGGGCGACTGAGCGGCTTGCTGGCGTTACCCGCCCCGGCTACCTTTGCCGCCATCGCCGTGCTTGGGGCCCGCGGGCCGTCACTGGGCAGGGAGCGTTCCCATGCGTATTGGTATCGCCAAGGTCATGCAGGAGACCAGCACTTTCTCGACGCAAGCCACTGACCTGGCGATGTTCGCCGACCACGGCATCGCCCGCGGGCCCGCCACCCTGGCTGGCGAGAGCGTCTGGGACGGATTCGTCGAGGGTTTCCGCGAGGCGGCGGCTGGCCACGAGCTGGTGGGGGTGATCAAGCTGCAGGCGATGCCGGCCGGCTGCCTCACTGCGGCGGCTCGACAGACCATCGTGGAGTGGTTTGCCGCTGACCTGGCGCAGGCGCTGCCGCTGGATGCCCTGCTGTTGAGCCTCCACGGCGCCTTCGTCGCTGAAGACGATCCGGATGTGGACGGCCTGCTGCTGCAGACGGCCCGGCAACTGCTCGGCCCGCGCGTCCCCATCGGGGTGGCCCTGGACCTGCACGCCAACATCACCGAGCGCATGGTGGCGGCCGTCGACGTCATCGATGGCATGCACACCCATCCGCACTTGGACATGCCCCAAACCGGCCGCCGCGTCGCTCGCGTCACCCTGGCGGCGGCCGACGGGCAGGTCAGGCCGGTGGTCAGCGCGGTGAAGATCCCGCTGGTTACGCCGGCGGAGACACAGATCTCCGACGAACCGCCGCTGGCCGAGTTAATGGCGGCCACCCGCCAGGCGGAAAGGCAGCCCGCCATCCTGTGTGCTTCGGTGTTCGCGGTGCAACCTTGGCTGGACGTACCCGAGATGGGCTGGTGCAGTGTCGTCGTGGCCGACGGCGACCGCGGCCTGGCCACGGCCGCGGCGCGCGAGCTAGCCGGTCTGGCGTGGGAGCAGCGGCGCGACTACACCCGTCCATGCCCCAACTACCGTGACGCCATCGCGACGGCGCTGAGTGGCGATGCCTGGCCGGTGGTGATCGCCGATTTGACCGACCTGATGACCGGCGGCGGCACGGGTGACTCTACCTGGTACCTGCGCGAGCTGCTGCTGCGCCAACCAGAGCAGCTGTGCTGTCTGCCGATGGTGGACCCGCAGGCGGTGGCCGTGTTGACCGCTGCCGGCGCCGGTGCGCGCGTGACCGTGTCGCTGGGGGGCAAACTGGACTACGTCAACTCGACGCCCGTCGAAGTCACCGGTGACGTGCTGCGCGTCATTCCCGTGACCCCGGGTCGAGACCTGCCCGAGAGCATGGGCACCACCGTGGTCCTGGGCCTGGGCCAGGTGCAGGTGGTGGTGTTCGAGCGCCTCGGACCGGGGGCCGATCCGGTGATCTACCAGGGCGCTGGCATCGATGTTACGCAGGCCCGCATCCTGGTAGCCAAGTCCGTCGTTGATTTCCGCGCCGGCTACGCCGACGTGGCCAAGCGTTTCCTGCTGGGGGAGGCGCCCGGCCTGGCGCCGGCTGACCTGTTGTCCCTGCCGTGGAAACGGGTGCCCCGCCCGCTGTTTCCTCTTGACACCACCTTCGCGTGGTCCGCCGACAAAGCCGTGGCCTGGTCGAGTGACCCCCGGCCGGCGGGCGGCGACGGTACCTGAGCCGCGAAAGGACGGTCCTGCATGTCGCGCCTGCTCGTGATCCGCAGTGAGGAGTACGCCCCGCACCTGGGTGTCAAAGACTGCATTCCCGCGGTCGAAGCGGCGTTCCGGTCCCTGGTTGAGGGGCGCGCCGAACACCCGGCCAAGTACCACGACCGCTGCCCTTGGGGTCTGTGGTTCTACATGGGCGGCCATGTTTTTGATCAAGAAGCCATGGCCATCAAACTGGGCTGCGCCGCGGCCGTCGGCGGATCGTGCCAGGTCATCTACTACGACGGCGCCACGGCCGAGCCCAAAGCCCTGCTGGAGGGGTTGCGGGTGACTCACCTGCGCACCGGAGCCGCCGCCGCCATCGGCGCCCGTTGGCTGGCCCGACCCGAGTCCCGCACCGTGGCGGTGCTGGGCGCCGGCCGCGTGTGCTGGAGCAGTCTTGAGGGGTTGAGCGCGCTGTTTGCCCTGGAACGCGTGCTGGTGGCCGATGTGGATCCCGAGGCGACGACGCGCTTCGTTGAGCGGGGGCGGGGGGCTTTTGCTTTTGAGCTGGCTGGCGCCACCATCGAGGAGGCGGTGGGGCAGGCGGACATTGTCGTGTCGGCGACCCCGGCCCGAGCACCTCTGGTGGCCTCCTCCTGGGTCCGCCCGGGCACTCACTTCAGCGCCATGGGGGCCGATGGGGCGGGCAAGCAGGAACTCGACAGCGACCTGCACCGACGGGCCCGCGTGTTTTGTGACAGCCTCGACCAGTGCCTCAAGTGGGGTGATATCAACAACACCGTTAAGGCGGGTGGGCTCGACCGCGATGGCCTCGCCGGCGAGTTGGGCGCCGTTATCGCCGGCCGCGTGCCGGGCCGACTGGCTGCCGATGACATCACCGTGTTCGACGCCACCGGTCTGGGGATCCAGGACGCCGTGGTAGCCCGTCTGATCTTCGACACGGCCGTTCGCTGCGGCCTGGGAACGTGGGTCGAGCTGTAGCCATTCATCGCCATCGCCCGCCGGCGCCTTCCGGAGACCCTGCCAAATGGCCAGCCGCAAACGCATCGCCGCGATCGTCAGCACCTGTTTCCCCGCCTCCCACGCCGACGTGATCGTCACCAAGTTCCTCAAGGGGTTCCCTACGGACGAAGGGTTGTTGCCCCCCGAGGTGGACATTGTCTCGCTGTATATGGACCAGCTCAGCGACCGCGACATCGGCACCGCGATGGCGCAGCAGTTCGGCGTACCCATGTACCCGAGTATCCCTCAAGCCCTCTGCCTGGGAGGCAAGGAGCTGGCCGTCGACGGCGTGCTGGCCATTGGTGAGCACGGCGACTACGCGTACAACGAGAAGGGCCAGAAGATGTACCCCCGCCGGCACTTCTTCGAGCAGATTGCCGGCGTGATCGCCACCGCCGGACGCCCGGTGCCGGTGTTCACCGACAAGCATCTGTCCTACTGCTGGGACGACGCCCGCTGGATATGCGACCGGGCGCGGCAGCTGCGCATCCCGATGATGGCCGGGTCGACGATCCCGCTGTTCTGGCGCCGTCCGTGGCTGGAGCACGAAGTCGGGTGTGAGTTGACTGACGCGCTGGTGATCAGTTACGGCGACATCGAGGCGTACGGGTACCACGGTCTAGAAGGGCTGCAGTGCATGGTAGAACGGCGGCGCGGCGGCGAAACCGGCGTCCGCGCCGTGCAGTGCGTTGAGGGGCCCGCGGTCTGGGCCGCGCTCGATGGACCGAACCGCGAGCTGGCAGAGGCTGCCGTGGCCCTGGTCGATCGCCAGGAGGGCGCTGAAGGGCCGCTGGAGAAGCTGTTCGAGGACCCGGTGCTCTTCCAGTTGGAATACACCGACGGGTGCCGCGGCGCCCTGCTGCAGCCCAACTCCTACGGCGGCGCGATCCGCGGCTGGAGCTATGCCGGCCGGGTCGGCGGGCAGGTCCAGGCCACGGGGCTGCATTCCCATGGTGATCCTTACCCCCACTTCAGCTACCTGGGGCTCAATGTCCAGTCGATGTTCCTGACCGGCCAACCGCGGACCCCGGTGGAGCGCACGCTGCTGGTGACCGGCGTGTTGGACGCCCTCATGGAATCGCGCCACCAAGGGCACCTGCGGCTGCCCACGCCCCATCTGGACGTGATCTATCAACCGCTCGCCGACGCCCCCATTCGGCCGCTGACGCCGGCCCCGAGCGGTGCCAGTACTCAGGCGATGCACCATACCGGCTCCTGACGGCCGGCAACGAGGACGCGTGGAGTCTGTCTACGATCGTTTTCGGCGCGGGCAGCTGATCCTGCGCGACGAGTTGGCCATTGATCGCACCCTGCTGGCCAACGAACGGACCCTGCTGGCGTATCTGCGCGGCGGGGTGTCACTGCTGCTGGCCGGCGTGACTTTCATCCATTTCTCGCAACACGGCTGGTTCACGGTGCTGGGCGCAGCCTGTCTGCCCGCCGGCGCCTGGGTTTCGCTGTTCGGGTGGCGGCGGTACGCGCGCATGGACCGGGTGATCCGGGCCCTGCGGCGCGGGGCCGCCGAGACCGCCGCAGCCACGTCGGAGGCGTCTCCGGCAGGGGAGTGAGGCTATGGAGAAGGCACAGGGAGCGCGGCCACTGCCCGCGCTGACGCCGCCACTGCGGCATATCGACTACCTGCCCGGCGCCGCCGCATGGCCGGCGCCGCTGGCGATCCATCTGACCGGTCTGGCGCCTGAGGCCCGAGCGGCGGTGGCCGCCGTTCTGCGCGCCGCCGGCGCCAGCCTCTGCGACGTCGGCGGCGACGGTGTAGTCGAACTCCGGTTCGTCGAGGGCCCCGGGCTTCCCGAGGCCGGCCGGGCAGCGGGCGAATCATATGAGCTGGAGATCGGTCCCGGGTGCGCTTCGGCGCGCGGGCCCCGGCCGGGCCTGTGGTGGGCGGCCCAGTCGCTGGCGGCGCTGCTGCGGGCCCGTCCCGCGACCGAATGGCCGGCGGTGCGGATCCGCGACTGGCCGGACATGGCGGCGCGGGGGATCTTCGTTGAAGACAAGTGGGGGCCTGACCGCATGGGCCTGGCCGACTGGCAGCAACTGGTCGACCGGCTGGCCAGCGCCAAAATGAACCGGCTGGGCATCGGCCTGTACGGGTGTTGGGGCAGTTGCCGTTTCGAGCCAGGCGAAGGCGGCCTTGGCTGGCCCACTGAGTTCCTGATGGTGCCGGTGCCCGGCCATCCCCAACTGGCCAGCCGCAAACGGCTGCGCTGGTATTCGCCGGCGGGCGACCAATGGCACGATGAGACCTACCTGCCGCGGATGTTCCAGGAGGATTTCCTTGCCGACCTGGTGGACTACGCGGCTGCCCGCGGGGTCACGGTGGTGCCCTTTGTCAACAGCTGCGGGCACAACACGCTGATCCCCCGTCTGCGGCCCGAGTTGTCAGCCAAGAACGAAGACGGGTCACCACGCCGCATCGGTTACTGCCTGAGCGACCCGGCGACGCGGGCCTTCATCGAGCAGTTTTACGGCGCCATCGTGACGCGCTACTACGGCGGCTCGGCGCCGTTCTTCCACGTGCAGATGGACGAGGTCTGGCCCGACAACCCCGACCCCGAACGCCCACAGTTGCAGGCAGACCCCTGGTGCCAGTGCGCGCAGTGTCGCGCTCGCCGTCCGGAGGAGCTGCTGCAGGACTACGTCGTCTGGCTGGTCGAGATGCTCACCTCCCGCGGCGTGGGCACCGTGGTGATGTGGAACGACCAACTGACCCGACACATGGACGCGCTCGATGCCGGCCTGGTGGCGCGTTTGCGCCAGCAGGGCCTGGACCAGCGGCTCATCCTCCATTGGTGGTGGTACGACAATGACGCGCTGAACGACCGCACCCGCGTGGCGATCGGGCGGCGCCTGGGCCTGTCCGGTTGGGTCGCGCCCATGACCTGTTACTACAACTGGATGACCTACAATACCCGCCTGCCCAACATCGATCTGATGCTGGGTATGGCCAAAGACGAGGGCGCTGAGGGGGCGGTGTCTTATGCCGTCCACGACCCGGCCTGGGCTGACCACGAATCCCTGCTGGCCAGCCACGCCTGGAACGGTGCGGCGACGAGTTCATGGCAGGAGCAGGTCCCGCTGTGGGCCGACACGCGGTTCGGCCAGGACGCGCGGGCGTACCTGGCGGCCATGGAGCGCCTGCGCCAAGCGGTCGCCACACCGGCCCTGGGCCGCTGTCATCACTACATGTACACCTATGCCCGCGCCGAAGGGGTGTTTCCCCGCCCGTACCCGGGAGAGGCACTGCAGGGCCTGGCCGGTGTGACGGATGCGGGTCCCCAGTTGCGCCGCGCAGCGGAACTGGGGCGTCAGGCGGCGGCGGACCTGGCCGCGGTCGCTGCCGGGCGTCGGGGCGAAGACCGGGCGACGCCGGCCAGTCTGTGGGCCGAGGCCGCCCGCACGGCCGCCGTGGCAGCGGCGTTCGCGGCCCTGCTGGAGGTGTGGCAGCAGGCCGAGAAGGGGAAACTGGGCCCGGTGGCCACTGCCGACCTGGACACGGCCCGACGCGGGCTGTTGGAGGCCATGCGCATCGTCGAGCGGGAGAAGCCCGTCTATGTGGTGCCGGCGTGCCTGCAGTCCCTGTCCGTGCTACTGGCGTTCATGGATCAGTTGTCGACGGCCATCGCGGCCGTGCAGGCAGGGGGGCGGCCGTTGTCGTCGCTCACCTGGTCGCTGGTGAGCGACGGCGGCCGGAGCGATTGAGCCGCCCGCCCGGCGACGGACGAAGTCCGCGGTAACGGCCTGAGGACCGGCCTGGCCAACGAACCCGAACCGAGGAATTGACGATGCGCATCACGGATCTCGATGTCATCCGCTTCCGGGTGCCCCGCCGACCCTTCCACAACGGCCGCTTGCTTCCTGAGGTAACCGTAGTGCAGACCCTGACCCGCGTGCGGACCGACGAGGGGGCCGAAGGTTACTACCTGGGCGGCCACGGGCACGGCGACCAAGACGGCATGACGCCGGAACAGGTCGAAGCCCTGCAGGGCGGCATCCGAGCCCGCGTGCTGGGCCAGGATCCCTTCGACCGCGAACGCTTCTGGCACTGGCTGTGGGTGGCCAACGTCAGCGAGAACCT
>CAITNQ010000046.1 GCA_903893785.1 uncultured Gemmatimonadota bacterium | reverse complement strand
CTGACCCGGCCCAGGGGTTGGGTGATGTCCACCGATACCTGGCGCAGCCATTCGGACCGCTGCGAGTAGCTGCGGAACAGGTTGCTGGTGCGGCCCAGGCTAGCCTCAACCTGCCACGCCGGCCCGCGCGGCAGGGCCGCGCCGCCCGGCGAGGCCAGGACCATCGTCGCCGCCAGGAGGCAGCCCGTCCATACCCGCATCGGCCCGTCCATGGCCTGGATCAGTGCCGTCCGCTGCTGTGGGGACCACGCATTCCGCCGTGGCCGGTCTTCTCCTCATCGCGCCCCATGCCTTCCGAGTCGCGCGTTGGCTCTGCGCTCGTCCGACCGGTGCCCTCGGACCGTCCCATGGAACCGGGCATCTGGCGGCCGTAGACCATCCGGCCGTCGGCGATGCCATCGCCGTCTTCGTCGACAAACACATCGGCTGCCATGTGTTCGCGGCCGCGCCCTGTCTCCCACCGGTCGTCGGCCCCGTCCGCGTCGGCATCGACGAACTGGGCCGCGCGTTCACCGCGCTCCTCGTCAACCAGGCCGTGTCGCCAACCGCCCAGGTCTGTCCCGTACGGTTCGCCGGTGACGTCGTTCCGGCCGTCGTCGTCGCCATCGATGACATTGTCGCACCGGCCGTCGCCGTCTTGATCCGTGGCCCGCGCATCCAGGTCGTTGACGCCGTCGCCATCGGCGTCAGCGAACAGGTCGTTGACGCCGTCGCCATTGCGGTCGGCATAGCCGAAGCGATGCGCGTAGCCTTTCCCCGTCACATCGTTGACGCCGTCTCCCTGGGCGTCACAGAAGCGGTCATTGATGCCGTTCTGGTCAGCGTCGACAAAGCCCGGGGCACCCAGGGGCGCGGCCGGGGGCGCTGGCTGGGCAACCAGGGGAGCAGCCCAGGACAGGGCCGCGGCAAGGGCTGAGATGACCCATCGTCTTGGCATAGGTGTACCTCCGACCCCTTGCTCTGCAAGCCGCGTGCCAGGCCCTGTACCGGCCGCCTGCCGGGTCCTCGGTGCGGCGCTGCCGGTGGCGCCTCGACGGTTTGGTCGAGGTCGCCGACCGAACCGTCGGATCGCCGGTGGCCGCCGGCCCCCGTTCCGGAGCGTCCTGGGCCGCGTGTCGGCCCCATAGGCGCCGTCCGACTGCGACGGTACCGAGTGGCGACCGTACCTCCTTAGTCTAGCTTGCGGCAGCAGCCACGGCAACCAGGGGTATGGGTCCCGCGCTTGACGGTCGCTTGGGGCGGTGCTTGCTTACCCGCGACGCCCGGGCGGGCCTGCCCCGCGTATCCTGGCCGCTGGCCTCAATACTGGCGTTGTCGCCGCCCGAGACTGACTGCCAGCCACTCCGGGTGCGCCGGGGTCGGACAGCAGGCTCGGCCTATCGCTCTGGCCCGGCCGCGCCCGGGCGAGCCCGAACAGGGCCGGGTTGCCCGCCAAGCGGGTCCGCAATGTGCGCGTGCGCGGCGCCGCCGCGAGAAGGGGGTCCAGATGTCGGCTTGCCTGTCG
>CAITNQ010000045.1 GCA_903893785.1 uncultured Gemmatimonadota bacterium | reverse complement strand
TGGCGCAGCGCGATCAGGGCACCAGGGTGGGTTGCCGTGGCGTTACTCTTGGTCATCAACGGATGTGCGCTGAGCGCGCCGTGGCAGGCACCGTCACGGGCCCATGCCGCGGGCTTGACCGGCGTGTACCCTGAGGCCTTCATGGCGGACACGATTGGCGTCGGGTTGGGGCTGTGTCAAGCCGGTCGCGATAGCGCCGTGGCGCATGCAGCCCACATGGCCCTGGCCAGTCTGCGACACATGAGGGCTGTGCACGTCGTTGGTGAACGGCTCGTCGAACCCATGCCCAACGGCTTCGTAGTCTTCTGCGGGGAGTCGGTCCAGGTCGGCGACGGAGGCACGATCGACCCTGACTCGTGCCGACTTGACACCGCGTACGCGGCCGACCATGTCTGGGTCTGCGCCACTGCCGGCCCAGTCGCAGGACCGGGGCGAATTCGCTTCCGCAAGCCGGCTTCGCTGCCTCCAGCATGGGTGCAGTCCACGCCGGTGGGCGACGGGTACCGGTACACTGTGGCCTCGGTCGCCGCTGACAGCGCGAACGAGCCAGAAGCTTGGCAGGCGGCCCAACGACGGGCACTGGTGGACCTGGCATTTGCCACATCTGCGGTCGCGTCAGCTCCGCGACCGGCCTTGGACCGCTCCCTAGTCGGTGTACAGACCCTGCGGGTGGATGCCCGCGTCAACGGGTTCCGGGTTGCGGCCCGTTGGCGCGACGCCAAGCGCGTGTACGTGTTGGCGCGCATACCGGTGCCCGCAGTCGAGGCGACTCCGGATGGCACGGGACGCTGACCGGGTGGACTCTGCGGTTCAGCTTGCTGTCCCTCGGATCCACACGACCGATGCGCCCTGGTCGCGCTGCACAGTACGTGGGTAGTGCCAGGCAGGCTGCCCGAACAGCATGGGATAGTACACGTGGTCACCGGGCAGGTTGAAGGAGGGCTTGAGTCCCGGCAGCGCCTCAAGCGCTCGCTTGAGCAGGCCGCACCAGACGGTCCCCAGACCGGCCGACTGCGCCAAGAGCTCGAAGTAAGCCAATGCCAGAGCCACGTCTTCGGCGGGGCATGGTGCGTCCGGTGGCGCCGACACGATCAGGACGTGCGGGGCGCCCCGCAGGATAATATCACGCCCTGCCCCGGACCAGGCCGACTCCAACCGCGCCAGGTGGTGGTCCTGCGGCAGCGCGCCCTGCGCCACCGCCGCGGCGATGGCCGTGTACAGGTCGGCGCGCAGCTTGGACATCAGGTCGCGGTCGGCAACCACACGGAAGGTCAGCTCCTGCCGGTTCACTCCTGTTGGGGCGTTGGCCAGCGTGTGCAGGAGCCGCTCCAGCAGATCCCTGTCAACATCCCGGTCGCGGTAATGCCGGTGGCTGCGGCGGCCACGGACCAGGCTCTCGGTTTGCGCCAGGTCGGGCCATGTGCCCGGCTCCAACGGGAGGCTGTCGGCCGGATCCAATCCGAAGACCGAGACAGCTGCCTGCGGACACGCTGCCAAGCAATGCTGGCATCCCAGGCACTTGGCCTCATCGTCGGCTGCGACCCTGGGCAGGTCTCCTTGGCCCTTGGTCACTATGCCCGCAGGGCAGTCCTCCACGCATCGACCGCAATGGTTACAGCGTTCACCGTCTACGGTGAAGGCCAACATGTCCATCTCGTTGATCCGCGATCCCGGGCCAATGGCGCGGCGGGTCCTGTTCAACCCAGCCGCGCCTGGGTCCGCGATCGGTTCAGCAGGGCATAGAGCCCGGAGGCCAAGATCAGGGCCGCACCCAGCGCTGCAGCCCCATCCGGCGTCTCACCCCACAGGACGTAACCCCATGCCGCCCCCCACGGGACGGCGGTGTAGCGGAACGCGCTGGTGAGCGACACCTCGCCGAGGCGTAGCGCCACGATGCACAGGTAGTAACCCGCAGCGATCAGGGACGACGACAGGGCCAGAATACACCACTGGCGCTGGCCCATGGGCGTCCATCCGTCAACGGTCGCCCAAAGGGCGCACACCGCCCCCAATATGGCCGTCATCACTAGCGCCATCAACATCGTGGGCACAGCCGCGGGGACCCGTCGGGTCATCGCGTCGCGTGCGGCGAAGAACAGCGACGAAGCCGCACTGGCGCACAGCCACGCGTTCACAGCTTCGCCGCCAGGGCGCAGGACCATCACTACCCCGACAAAACCGACTGCCACCGCGACGGCCCTGGTGTGGCCGATGCGCTCGCCCAGCAGCCAGGCCGCCATGGGCAGCATGACGATGGGCGTAGCCATGTTGAGGGTAACGGCCATGGTCAGCGCCACGTGCGGCAGCGCCAGCATGTAAAGGAGCGTGGCTGTCGTGTCGGCCGCGGACCGGTACCACACCAAGGGTTCGGCCAACACCCGCCAGCGTCGGAGCTCCCCGGTGGCGGCGGCGACCCCCGCAAACAGCAGCGTCACGCCGGCATTGCGCAGGGCCAGGGCCTGTACCATCCTAACCTCGCCTGCCAGGAGCTTCATCGCGGCGTCGTGGGCCACGAAAGCCGCCACAGCCAGGCACATGACTCCGGCGGCGCGCCATGGGCGGTCATGCATGCAGCCGCGTTCCCGGTTTGGGGCCGTTGCGTCGGAATAGGGACGGCGCCACCCCACCGGGGCAGCCTTAGCCTAAGTTAACTCGCCGACGTGGGCGAACAAGGGAAATGGCCGTTGCCGCTCAACCGGCCCGTGGATTGCCTGACCCCACGAACCAATGGTCCGGCGCCGGTCCGCCTGGGGTGCCGCCTCAGGCCCGCAATGGTCGCGCCAGGCCCCCTCGGCCCAGGCCGGCATCTTCTGTGGCGCGGCGGCGCCCAGCGGGTCTGGCTGCGGCTCGGGCCGCCCTGCCGCCCGTCCGCTGGCTGGGGGCATGCGCCTCCGCCCGCCGCCACACTTCGGACAGGCGACCTGGGCCCGGGCTCGTGCCAGCCGTGCCGCCACCCTGGCTGG
>CAITNQ010000044.1 GCA_903893785.1 uncultured Gemmatimonadota bacterium | reverse complement strand
GGTCTGATGATCCGGCCGGGGCCGGCGCTCGCCATGGATGAGCTATTGCGGCCGCCAGTGGCATCCGCGCTTGACCCATTCGCGCGCCCGCGCGCCCATGCCTGGTCCCCGATGACCGAGGCTGCGCCTCAGACTACCGAGGCCGGGCAGCACACGACCGAAGCCGGGCACCAGATGACCGAGGCTGCGCCTCAGACGACCAAGGCCGCGCCCCAGACGACCGAAGCCGGGCAGCAGACGACCGAAGCCGCGCCTCAGACGACCGAGGCCGCGCCCAAGCTTGGTCACGGGGCGCAACGCGGCCGGCGTGCAGACCCAGGGCCCTGGGCATGCAGATCCGGCGCGCCATGCCGCCGCTGCTCGCTGCGTCCGGCGACGTTCGCGGTACCCCCGAGTACGGGCCTGTTCGTACGCCTGCCGTTCACGGGCCGGCAGGGTGGCGATGAACCGGTCCAGGAAGGCGAAGGTCGCAGGGGTCCACAGGTCCGGATCGCACGCCAGCGCGCGAGCTGTCGTTGAAGTCCCGGTACACCGGAACACACCGAGCCGGGTTCCGGGGCTGAGTTTGGTGAACGGATAGGCGCGCGCGGCGTCCAGGAGGAACTCCAGGTCCATCGCCAGTCGGTTCTCGGGGTTGAACCCGCCCACGCTGACCTGCACTTCGCGTTGGTAGAAGTACGCCACCGGGTTCACCGGGAAGGCGTGTGGTTCCCAGTGGCGCAGCATATCGGCAAAGGTGTGCTTGGGGTCGTTCACCCACGTCGTACCATCGTCGTTGACCACCTCGATCGCGCCGACCACGAAAACCGCGCCGCGCGCCAGCAGCGGGGCGACCGCGTGGAAGGCCCCGGGCAGGAAATGGTCGTCGCTGTTGCAGTACACGATGGCGTCACCGCGCGACCGCGCGAAACCCTTGTTCATCGCGTCGGCCTGGCCCTGATCCGGTTCCGAGATGTAGCGGACATGGGGATAGCGCTGCAGAATGCCCACCGTGGCGTCCTGTGATCCCCCGTCGACCACAATATGCTCAAAGCGGGGGTAATCCTGCTGCAGGACGCTGAGGATGGCGGTCTCGATATGAGCCGCCGCATTCAGGGCCGGGGTGATCACCGAGATCAGAGGGAGGGCCGGGCTGGCGCCGTCTGCTGCCGTCTCGGCGCCAGAAGCCGTCAGTCGTGATGAGGTGACGATCCCGCCGGTCCCGCCGACGTCGTTCACGCCCCGCCGTACCGGGCATGCAGGTCGAACCAGCCGTCGACGCCCGGGTCGTGGTTCGGGTTCTGCTCGATCGCGCGGATGGCCGTCAGCACCTGGGCAGCCGTGGACCAGGCGCCCGGCGTGTCTTCGCCGAACGGGCCGCTGGCACCCCAGGGGAAGGTCCAATCAACGGTGCGGCCTTCGCGCGCCGGCACCGGGCAGCGCATCTGCTGGACCTGGGCCTGGTTGATGAATTTGAAGCCGCCGTATCCCAGTTTCACCAGCAGATCCACCATGGCGGAAGAGCCGTTCTCGGCCGACACGTAACGTGGCCGCGCCGCGGTGAGGGCCAGACGCTGCAGTGCGGTGAAGTCGCCGCCCTCGATGTCGATTTTCAGGTAGTAGGGTTCGCCGAACCGCTGGACGAGGACCTCGAAGGGGATCATCGGTACCTCGATCACCGTGGCGCCGCCCTCCCGACCGCCGATCTGGGCATCGAACGAAGACCACTCAGAGTAGCGCGAATTCACATAGAAGGGGTACGTCCCGTGGCGGTCGCCGACCCCCACGCCCAGGACCACGAGACGACCGGACCGGATCTGGCGACGGAAGCGCTGCTCCGCCTGGCGAACCATGGACGGGTTGGCTTCCACGGCCACCACGTTGAACCCCTTTGCCAGGTAGAACGCGGTGTCTTCACCCGTGTGCAGGCCGAGGTCGAAAATCGTGTCCGGCGGGCCCGGGGTCCTGAGCCAACGGGCCAGTCGGCCGGCATAGCGGTCGAGTTGGGTACGCATGCGAGGTGTCATCCCGATCAGGGGCATCGTATGAGCAGGTCGTGGCGAGCACGCTGCCACAGCGCCGGCGGCGCGGCGAATCCAGGCGCCTGTCTGTTCTTCAGCACGTCAAGCCCCCGAGACGGAGTGTCGACCCGACAGACGACGGTGCCGTCGTTGCTGCACGCGCGCCCCCAGGCAGTAGGCGATGAAACCGACGCTGAAAGCCAGCGACTGCTGGATGCCTCGGTGAGCCAGCCAACGCCACCATCGCGCCGCCCCCGGCGAGGAACGGCGGTAGCGCGGCAGGCTCGGCGGATCGCCAAGCAGTTGCTCCAGGGCGACGTGGCTGACGCCATAGGCATACATCAGGCGGATGAGGTAGACGAACCGGGTCCGGCGACCCAGGTCAATGTGGTGGTACAGCCTGAGGGTGGGGACGTAGGCGCAGGCCCTCCCGACCCGGAATGCGCACCGCATCATCAGCGAGTCGTCGCAGGACGCCAAGCCGGCGTGGCCCGTCCTTCCCAGGGCAAAGAAACGCGGATCGCGCGCGGCGAACGCGGCGTATTCGGCCGCCACGGTTCGATGGACCCAAGCGCCCGCTCCCAATGGCTCGGCGGCGGTCCAACCGGCTTCGCGGGTGACCAGAACCCGACCCTCTCCCGCCCGGATACCCAGGTAGGGGAGGAAGGGCAGCATCCATCGCTTCGGTTCGACCCCAGGCGCCAACACCGCATCACCGCCGAAGCAGCCCACACCGGGATGCTCCCGCGCGAACTGGGCACCGGTCTGGAGGTAGGTGGGCGGCAGCACATTGTCGGCATCGACCCAGACCAACCACTCACCGACGGCCCGCCGCGTCGCGGCCAGACGGGCGTGCTGCAGGCCTGGCTGTGGCTCGTGCCACAGTTGGGCACTGATGCCGTGGGCGCCGAGCGGTTGGAGTACCCGTGGGTCAATTGCCGGGGACGAGGCGTTGTCAACCACGACGACGGCGAAGGCGCCGCGGGGCAGGGACTGGTGGGCCACCGCCTCAAGCACACGCCCGAACAGACCGGGTTCGGGGTCAAGAGCACAGATGCAGACATCGATCAAGGGTGGCGACGTCCGGACATGCCGGCCTTTGGGGGGTGGTCAAGGGTGCCGAGGCGCAGATCCGGCCGGCTGTGGCCCGACTCCGTTTGGCCGCGCGCAGGGGGAGTCGGGTGAACCGCCCGGCAGCCCTCTTTGGGGGTCGCCGAGGTTGGCCCGGTTGCCGCGCCTGTTCCTGCCGGTTGCCGAAATGGTAACGCGCTGCCGTGCGTCCGGCAAGGCCGGGCGACCGGGATTCCCGCCCGCCGCTATCATCTCCCCGTCGACGGCGGGCCACGGCCCCGCGGCTGTCCGACAAGGCTCGTGGTCGCTTGACTTGGGGGGGTGAATGTCATATCCCTCGGTCCGCGACCAAGGTCGCCCTGGCAGTGCGTGGCAACGGTCACCTGGACAAAGGGAAGGAATATGAAGCTGGAGAACAAAGTCGCCCTGATCACCGGGGCCAGCGTCGGTATCGGCAAGGCGACGGCTCTGCTGTTCGCCCGCGAGGGGGCCAAGGTGGCCGTGAACAGCCAGTCCGACCGCGGTCAGGCAGTGGTCGACCAGATCGAGCAGGCCGGCGGTCAGGCGGTTTTCGTGCAAGGGCGCGTTGAGGAGCCGGATGAGGCCCGGTCCATGGTCGAAGCGGCCGTGGCGGCCTTTGGGCGGCTCGATATTCTGGTCAACAATGCCGGCATTGTCGTCCCTGGCCGTTGCGACGACACGTCGCTGGAGGACTTCGAGCGCACCATGGCGGTCAACGTGCGCGGTACCTTCCTGGTATCGCAGGCGGCCGTGCTGCAGATGCGCCAGCAGGGAGGCGGGGTCATTGTGCACAACGCCTCGGTGGCAGCCACCAAGGGCCTCAAGGACCGTTTCGCGTACACCGCCTCCAAGGGCGCTGTCTGGGCCATGACACGCGCCATGGCCATGGACTACATCCGCGAAGGCATCCGGGTCAACTGCGTCAACCCGGGTACGACCCTGACACCGTCTTTGGAGGGGCGTATCAACGCCTTTGCCGACCCTGTGGCCGCCAAAGCGCAGTTCGTCGAACGGCAACCGATGGGCCGTCTGGGCACGCCCGAGGAGATGGCCGCCGCCATCCTGTACCTGGCCAGCGACGAGGCCGGTTTCACCACCGGAGCGACCCTGGCCGTGGACGGCGGACTGACGATCTGACCCGGCCCGTCGCCCCCGTGCGCGCGCGGAGAGTCAGCATACAATCGCCTCCGTACCGGCTCGGTTTTGTCGCTTCCGTGCGTGCGCGCAGAGCAGCGACACGGCTCCCTGCACGGCGGCGCCAACCGGGTCGCCCCCGTGCGCGCGCGCACAGCAGAGCGTAGACGCCGGG
>CAITNQ010000043.1 GCA_903893785.1 uncultured Gemmatimonadota bacterium | reverse complement strand
GGCGTGTATTTGGTGCGCCTGCAGTGGGGGCCGGCCCAGGCCTGGCGCCGCGCGGTGCTCGTGCGCTGATCCCTGGTGTGGGTTTGGACCGGCCGCGGTGGTGCGCCGTCCCGTACGCCAATGGAGCCCGGAAGCCGCGCGGCAATGGTCCTGTTCCACCCGCGGCCGACGCTGATGAATGTGGCGTCGAAAGCGCCTGACGCGCAGGTGACATCGAAGCGGGTATCCAACATCCGCGGGGCCGGTGTCTACTGTCGTGGGGATCACCGCGAGGGTACGCCGCTAGCCGCTATAGCAGCCATCACCACCTGCCGGCGCTGGTAGTATGCCTCATCGCGCTGCGCTGATGGAACGTCATCCAGCACCTCAAGGCTCTCCGCGAACCGACCGAGGCCGTAGTCCACTGCGGCCACATTCAAGAGGGTCTCGGCGAAGTGGGGGGAAATGCGGAGGGCTTGGCGGTACAAATCAAGGGCTCGATTGTGATCGCCAGCGATCTCGTAGCAGGTCCCGAGATTGTTCAGGACGTGCAGGTGGTATGGATGATGACGATAGGCCTCGGCGAAATCCTGGTGCGCGAGGGCAAAGCGCCCGAGCATGTAGTTGGCCACGCCTCGGTACCAGGCCAACGGGGTGGCCGCAGGGTCCATCGTGGCCAGGGGCGAGGCACCGGCATCCACTTGGTGGACAACGGTTTCCCAGTCGCCGCGATCGCGAGCTACGAGCGCCTGCCGCGTATGAAACTCGGCGTTTGCGCGCACACAACCGAGAGCGATGCACGCGAAGACGCCCACGGGAACCAGGGCCATGACCACTTTGACGACGCCACCAGGCCACCCTTGGTGGTCGTCCGGACCGCGGCCCGGCAGGCTGAACGCAGTTGCGGCGAGCAGCATGAGGTACACGGAGTGCTCGATGCGTTCCCGCGGGAAGCTGAACTGAGCATCCACCACATACGCCACCAAGCCGAACAGAGCACACCCGGCCTGAACCCGGGCGTTCGCGGTACGTGATACGTCTCGAAAGGCCGCCGTCGCCGCACCGATGGTGAACGCGAAGAGAGCCAAGTAAGCGAGACCGCCAACGGGGCCTGTCTGCGCCCAGACCCACAATAAATCGTTGTGCGGACGCTGGAAATGGGTATCGCCGGTTTCCGAACGTAACCCCTCGGTCCCGTAGCTGGGGACCTGAATCTTCCAGTTCCCGGCGCCAACGCCCAACAGAGGGTGGTCCACGGCCATCTGGCACGTCTTCGTCCACAGAGTCAACCGCTCGGTAACCGAGGACACGGGCGCTCCAGGACGTAGCACCATTTCGCGGAAGGTGGCCGGCGACAGCCACAATGTGACGGCGACGACCAAGACCGCCAAGACGACACAGGCGCCCGCTCGTCGTCGGCCAGATGCGGGGTGGTGAGCCCCAGTTGCTGATATGGGCTCCGCACGCCAGAAGGCCAGCCAGGTACTGGCACAAGCCACCAATACTGCCAGCCACACCGACCGTGCCTGTGCTAGCACGATGGCGTGCATGGCAAACTGGACCGCAATCGTACAGATGGCCGACCAACCCCTCGACAGCTCCAGCACGCCGTACATCAGGAACGGCAGACAGAGGAGCAGCCACGACGAGTACAGGTTCTTGTTCGCCAACGTCGAGCAGATCGAACGCGGGCCAGGCAGGTGCGTGAATGCGAGGCCGTGGTATTGGCAGATGCCGATGGTCGCGTGAGCCAGAGCGCTGGCAGCCACCAGCTTGGCCAATCGCGGTAAGGCCTGGTCGTCGCGCCTGAGCAGGACCGCCGAGATCACGAAAACGCCGCCTGTCAGCGCGCTCCGAGCCAAGTCGAAGACGCCTTCGGCCACATCGACGGCTACCGTCAGCGACGTGGCGCTGGCGATAAGGTACACCACATAAGCCCAGACGATCCCTGCCCTGGTACGGCGCGCCAGCGTGCCGACCACCTCACAGGCCCGCCAGGGAGCACCAAGGGCCACGGTGAGGGCGGCTAAGACGGCGAGGGCTAAGAACCGCGGTGTCAGGGCTGGATCGAGGGTTGACGACGAGTGTGCCGCTGGGATACCCACCGCGAGCCCGGTCCACCACACCAAGGACGCTATAGACGTCCGCCGTCCCGACACCCCGGGTGGCCCAGACCAGCTATCGACCATGGCCCTACTCCAACGTCACCACCCGGGGCACGGTAGGTTACCGCACTATCTGACCAACACCATGCGCTGAAGAGCCCGGAAGTCACCTACGCGCAGCACGCACAGATACACGCCGCTGCCCATGGGCTGGCCTTGGTCGTTGCAGCCATCCCAGGATACCTGTTGGCGCCCCTGGACCGCCATGCCGGTCACCAGCGTGCGCACGGTTTGACCTGTGACGTCGTAGATCCGGAGGGCTACCGGGCCACTCGTCGCGACATCGTAGACCAGGGTGGTTCCGGGGTTGAACGGGTTGGGGTAGTTGGGCCACAGGGCGCAGGCCGAAGGTTGGACCCCGGTGTTACGGAGCGTCACCACCGCTCCCTCGTGCACGTTGATCTGGCCTTCGCCAGCGATCGGCACCTGTTCTTGATCCACACGAAGAACCCAATGGGTCGTCGCCCCAGCAGGGATCTGCCACCGCAGGCGATCCACCCCACCCTGAAGTCGCAGGCCGTAGGTTCCGGGGCCGGCCGGTACTTGCCAGGACTCCAGGTCGGGTGCCACCTGTGCGCGCGCGTCAAACAGCCCCGCCGGCGGTAACGGTGGCAGCGCCTCTACCTGCTCGCGCGGCACATCCAGCCAAATCGCCTGACCCCGACCCGCGCCTTCACACCACAGGACGGGCCCCTTCGACGCGGGAACCGGGTCTGTTCCGTCCGCGTATTTGGTGGCCGCTGCGACGTAACCGCTTAGGTCGGTCTGGCCTGGTGAGGCGACGTTGACCCAGTACCCTTCGCCGGGCTCCATCGTCGTTGCGCGGTAATAGCCCTGGTCAAAACCGAAGACCGAAACCAGGTGAGGGTATGCGGCTTCGAGTGCGGTCACATCCAGGGCCCTGTGGCCGGGCGTTACCATATTCCACCCGGTCGGAAGCGTGCCGACGAGGGCGTGGTGGGGGAAGGCCTGAGCCGCGATCCGCCGCTGGACCGGGGCCGGAACGTTGACCCAATACCCTACGCGTGCGTCCAGCCCGGGCGATAGCCGGTATTCCCCTGAATACAGGAACAGCGAAAGTGCTGTCGGGAACACTGCACCCAGGGTGGCATTGGGCAGGGCACAGGGCAGACCGACCATGCTCCAACCGTTGGGCAGATCGTAATTCGCCACGACCAGCTCCTCCGGCGAGTACGCGATCTGCAGGCGGACCGTGCCCGACCGGACCACTTCGCAGTACGCTTGGCGCCTCATGTCGATGTCGACCAACGGGCCGGTAACGCCGTCACCAGACAGCCACAGGGACCCCGAGGCCGGCAGCCGTGCTGGATCCCACGCGAGCACCACGGGCAGTTGGTCGTCTGTTGCCTGCAGCCACAGCGTCCATGTTGCGCCGGACACCGAGGCCGCCGCACCACGGTAGTCGACATCCAGGTCAGCACGCGGCCCCCTCCACCGGGCGTCGAAAGCACCGGTCGGTGGCAACGGGGGGACCGCCTGTTCACCAAGCGCTGCGTCCACGCTGTCCGTCGCGTTCGTTACGACACCCAGCACTAGCGAGGAGGTTCTGCCGCCATTGCTGGTCAAGGTGACAGGGACCGACCATTGCAGCCCGGAGGGCCGCGGGGGTTCGACCGCTGTTCCAGGCGGGGTGATCCGGAATGCCGCTGGGAGGCGCAGCCGGCCATCTTCACCGGTCTCTACCCATAGATCATAGAAACCCGTGTCGGCCGCCACCGGTATCTGCAGACGAGCCGCCACGTTGGTCTCGCTGCTGACCACAAACGATGAAGCGGGAACCATCGTGTTGGCGTTCGAGAGCCAAACCGACGACGTGCCACTGCCGGCGTCGAAATGCGTATTGACCCCGCTGATACCCACGGTAATCACCTGACCTGCAGCACCCGCTGTCGGTGAGACCGAAAGCAAACTCCCGGGCGCGGAGATGTGGAAGGCGCCCGGCAGACGAATCTGGCCATCGCTCCCCGTGTTGACCCACACGTCATAGGGTCCGGTAGGTGTGCCGTCCGGAACGCTCAGGTACCCCGTCAACAGAGTGTCATTCGCGGCCGCCCAAGACCGCAAGGTCAGGGTCGAACTGCCTTGGGCAAACCACGCAGAGTAGGTGCCACTCCCGGACACAAAATGGGTCTGCGTGCCGCTGATAGTTACCGTCAAGGCTTGGCCCGACACGGCGCTATCGGGCGCTACCGAAACGAGCCGACCCGGTTGGGGGCCGGGGAGGCCCAAGCCAATCAGACGACCATCGACGAACCGCTCTGCGTACCGCCAGGTGGCAGCCTGACCCGACAGGGTGTGGAAAGCATGATACGTACCGGGGACATCCCAATCCGGGCAACTGATCTGGAAACCCAGGATCCTGCCAGGAACCAACCGGGTGACCGTGCTACCGGCCGGGTTGTTCCAGATCAGATCATCGAACGGGGTAACGTAGAACTCAAGGATCGTGGTGGCGGGCCGCTGACCTACCGTCTTGCCGTAACCGTCAGAGTACGGAGCCCTGTTGACCCAGCTAGCACCAGCGCCAAGGTAGCCCACGGCTACACCGTCCGGGGTGTCGCCCATGGCCAAGTATTGCTGGGCCTGGCGGTTGTTGTTCAGCTTCTGCTCGTCCGCAGTCCAGTTCGGATTGGCCGAGCCGGTGTAGTCACCCCCCGTGTGGTCGCCATCGACCATGAACTCGATACTGTCGTACCGCCAGAAGTCGGCTGGGGTGCCAAAGGCATACTCGTTGACATACACGTCGTCAACGCGTTCCATGGCCACGTACACGTGGTGGCTGTTGGCATTCCAGCCCAGCCAGAACCGGTAATCTAGGTCAGCGGGGTCGTACTGAGCGCCATCACCCACCGTCGGATCAGCGTAGAAATCAGTGGCATATAGCGAGGGATCGCCAACCACGTTTTCCCAGTCAGCGATACTGCCGTCGCGCAGATCAATGTGGGCCAGATCGGCGTCGTAGATCTCGTATAAGTTGTAGATCTTCCCGCCGATGTGCGCGCTCGCTACGGTAACCGCCACAAGCAGCCAACCCGCCGTCCATCCCCAGTGTTTCATGGCAGACCCTCACTAAGGTGATAGGCCCTGATGAGCCCCAGGGCTGTTGGACACTCCGGAAGGCGGCGAAGTGGCTGCTTAAGGGCGGCCGGTGGTCGTCTCTTGGGCAGTGCTTGCAGACGTGCGGAATCCGCTCCGCATCGCCCCCCGCTTCGGCGGGTTCGCCAAAGGACTCCGCTCATGCAGCAGGGCGGCCCGCCCGCGCTCTTGAGGCGCGGCTTTGAGTAGTTCAGATCTACTTGATGAGTATCATTCGTGTGACCGCTCGATAGCCTCCTGCCCGCATCTCACATAGGTAGACGCCGTTGCCCACCGCCGCCCCGGTGGCGTCGTGGCCATCCCACTCGACTTGATGCCTCCCTGCGGCCTGGTGGCCCGAGACCAGCTCGCGCACCAACTGACCCGAGATGGCGTACACCTGCAAGCGAACGTCGCAGGCTTGGGCGAGGTAGTATCGAATGGTGGTCGCGGGGTTGAACGGGTTCGGGTACGCACCGTGGAGTACAGGACCCGTTGGGGCGTCGCTGGTGGCGAGGGGGGCTGTACCCGAGGCAACCAAGTCGCGCAGGACCACGTCGCCAAACTCCGTCCACTGAACCTTGGTGCCGGTGGCAACGCCGTCTACCAGGATATCAAGGGACTCACCGACCACAGCCCCTTCGTCCATCGGCGTGTCTGGATCATCTAGATAGACCGGCAGGTAGCCATAGGCGCCCGGCGTCTCAACGGTGGCGACTCCGGCTACCGTTCCCTTACCATCCACGACATCGACAACGGTCCCGACCGGCGCCGGTCGCCCGTCAGGCGTCACCACTCGACCGTAGATCGAGATCCAACGGTCCGTGGGCGTGACGGGTGATGGCGGTCCCGAAGCCAGTAGCATCTCCCTGGCTACCGGTGTCCCCGCCGCGGGTGCGCTCGGGTAGACCAGCGTATCAGCGGCCGAGACCTTCACCCAGTAGCCCAGAAGTGGGTGCATGAGCGCCAGGGTGTTGAAGTTGCCGCCGGTGGGCGTGTAGAGGAGTGCCCCTGGGGCGCGTGGGTTCCGACGCGAGAGCGTCGTCTCAAGGCCCTGGACCTGAGAGCAGCGGCCGAGGAGGCCCTCCACCGCATGCCGGGTGGAGTCGATCACCTCCGGTAGGTAGCCCACCAGATTGAACCCCGGCGCCAGTGGAATCCTGGTGGTGTCGGCGCTTAGGGCTACGCCCTCGACCGTCAGGCTGCGGGGGGATCGGACCTTGATCCAATAGCCTAGTCGGTGGTCAGTCATCTTGAGGGTGTTGAACCCACCCCCGCCGGGCGTGTACAGCTTGGCACCCGAGGCGCCGCCGCTCGGATGCAGCGCG
>CAITNQ010000042.1 GCA_903893785.1 uncultured Gemmatimonadota bacterium | reverse complement strand
TCCTCTGCCTCCACCAGGCGCGTGGTCCGGTACACGTCGTCGAAGCGCCCGCGCCAGGGACCACTGTCGCGCCAAGCGGAGTGATGCGTGGCTCGGGTGCGGAAGATGGCATACTCGGTGGCGGAGAACAGGCCACAGAAGTCGTAATTCTCGGCGTAAAACAGGTGCTGGGGCGCAAAGGTGTCCTCGGACTTGCACGAGGCGAAGAACACGTAATCCTGGGTCCGGCCGCTGGGCCGGTGGGTGAACGCGCAGCAGGACTCCAGCTGCAGGCGGGCATTGTTGCCCCGCCCGGCGGTGACGAAGGTGACGAAGGATCGGGCGAAGTCGATCATCTGCATGCTCAGCTCCTCACAGGACCCACCCGCAGGCGCAGGCGGGGCGGACGTGATGGCCCATGTTCCCCGGGCGTGCCGGTTCCTGGCCGCGCCCTGACCGGCATGGCTTCAGACCGATCCACGCCGCGGTGGCGGGAGCCGATGTGGCCTCGGCCGCGCGGCACGTTCAGGAGACATCGCCGCGCGGCCAGCCCCACTGTGCTACGTTACCAGCGACCGCGCACCGGGTGCTGCTGAGCCCGGGCAAACAGGTCAGCCCACTCCGGAGTGCCGTCATCGGGCCGCGCCTCCAGACGCACGCCCTCCACATAGGCCGGGCCGTGCCCGCCGCCGAAGTAGCCGTACCCTTGGCCGGCGCTGCCCATGTGCACGCAACTGCCGTCGGGGTACACCACCGTGTTGATGATGCGGGGCTTGGGCCGGTCGTAGAGCTGACCTTTGGTGGTAAACTCGGCCACCGTCGCCTCGGGGACCCGGTAACGAGCGACCGTTTCTTCGTCGACCTCGACACCCAGTCCCGGGGCCTCGGGCACGCGATGGTAACCGCCCACCACCTCGATCGGCTGGCGCAGCAGTTGGTGGCTGTTCAGGTTCATGCAGGTGATGGCTGGCCACGTGGCGTGGGTAAGCACCGCACCCAGATGCGCCGCCCAGGTGGTCGTCAGGCCATTGCCGACCAACTGCAGCCAGAAGGGCATCTCGGCCTCTGCGCTCAGGGTGGCCTGGCGCAGCACCTGCGACTTGCCGGCGCAGATGACATACCCGTCGCAGCAGCCCTCACGCAGGTTGGTGACATAGGTCGGCGAGCCGAAATGCATGGCCACGGGCCGGTTGATGGCCGCGCGGATCTGCCGGTTGCCGAGGATGTCGTGCTGCGGGATGGGGCTCTCGAACATGGCCACCTGCGGGAACCGCTCGAGCCGTTTGATGATCGGGATGGCCGAGGCGGCGTTCTGCCAGGTGCCGTTGGCGTCCAGATCGAGTTTGAAGTGCGGGAAGGTGGCCTGGGTCACCGCCTCGATCTGGGCGACGATATCCCACCAGGGCCGCGCCTTGAGTTTGAAGCTGGTGTAGCCCAGGGCCACGGCATCACGCGCTTCCGCGGCCCACTGCTCGGGCGAGGCGTCGATGGACCACCAGGAGATGGGTACCCAGTCGCGCACCTTGCGCCCCAGGAGCTCGTAGACCGGCACCTCCATGATCTTGCCAACCAAGTCGAAGAGCGCCATCTGGAGTCCGGCCCCGATGGAGTCGTCGTTGAGCCAGCGCATCGGGCTCTGGCCGATGACCTTCTCGACGGCAGCGTCGCTGACCCGCGCCCAGGTGTAGTGGATCACCGTCTCGCCCCAGCCCACATGCCCAGTGTCAGCCGTCACTTTGCACAGCTCAACAACGCCCCAGTTGTACACCTCCCGGGCGCTGATCACCTGCTGACGTTCGGTCAGGGGCACGTCGACGATCATGCGTTCGACACGCGTCACCTTCATCGCAATGACTCCTGTGCGTGAGCAGGATCGATGCCGCGCCAGCCGCCCGCCGACGCGGGTGCCGACGCGAACCGGTTACTGCCCCTCAGCGAGTGGCCTGGTAGTAGCGCTGGAAGGGCCGACGTTCGAGTCCAGCCAGGTTGAGTTCCACCCCCAGGCCCGGGCCTGAGGGCAGGGCGATGGTGCCGTCCTGACTGCGCAGCACCTCAGGGTTCAGCAGCAGTTCGGCCGCCAGGTCGTCCTCGGCCTGGTTGCCAACCGTCTCGAGGATGTGGCCATTGCGGATGAAGCCCATGGCCTGCAGGCCCTGGGCGACCGACACCGGGCCGTTGGGGTTGTGGGGTGCCACGGCGACATTGTTCATGGCCGCAATGCCAGCCAGTTCGTGGAACTGACCGAAGCCGCCGCTGTTGCCCAGATCAGGCTGGAAAATGTCTACGGCCTGCTCGGTGACCATGCTGAGCATGTTCCGGTCGTACACCGTGGCGGTGCGCTCGCCGGCGGCCAGGCGCGGTCCCCCCACGGCTGCCGCAGCCGCCTTAAGGGTCCTCAGACCGCGGATGTCCTCGGGCGGTAGCGGTTCCTCGATCAGATCGACGAGGCCCTTGAGGCTGTGGAGCAGTCGCACGGCCGTGGCACTGCTCAACCGCGCATGGCAGTCCACCCAGATCTCGACCTGGTCGCCATGGACCGCCCGCACGCGGGCGAAATAGGCCTCGATTTGGCGGCACACCGCCGGGTCGGTCCACTGGTGCTCGTTGTGCGAACCATCGACGGCCCCTTTGGTGCCGCTGTACGCAGCCCCCCCAAGCCGGTATTCGGCGCCGTCGCGCGATACCCGACGCACCTGACCGTAATACACCGGCAGCGTGGTCTTGACCACCCGGTAGCCGCGGGCACGGGCAGCGGCAATATTGTCGGCGAACTCGTCCGGCGAGGCGCCACCAGGGACATGGCAGTACACGGGCACACGGTCAAAGGTGGGGCCGCCGAGCAGCTCATAGACAGGCTTGCCGACTTCCTTGCCTTTGATGTCCCACATGGCCATCTCAATGGCGCTGATGGCCGAGACCGCAACCGAGCCGATCGTCCACTGGTTGTCGCGGTACATACGCTCGAAATGCAGGGCCGGCTGCCGCGGATCTTTGCCGATCAGGCCGATGTTCTCGGTAAGGTTACGGATGGCGTGCAGGGTGGCATCGTCAAAGCGCTTGGTGACCACCTCGGAGATGCCGGTCAGCCCGGCGTCGGTGTGGATCTGGGTGAGCACCAGGTTGCGGAAGTTGGCGTCGATCAGCCGCGCGTCGATAGCCGTGATCTTCATGCGCCCCCCCGGCTCAGGCGTGGTTCAGGTTGATGGGATGGCCGGCGCGGGCCGAGGCATAGATGGCTTCCAGCAGCGCCACCGTGCGCCGGCCTTCGCGGCCGTCAATGCGCAGCGGCGTACCCTGCTCAATGGCATTGACCATGTCGGCCATGGCGCTGGGCACGCTGTTGTTCACCGTGTGCAGGCGATCTTCCACCCCTTCGCCGAAGACACGCATGGAGCCGTCCAGGGCCGAGTCGATGAGCGCGCCTCCCTGGGTGCCGTGCACCTCAGCGCTGAAGTAGACGCTGGTCGGGAAGGTAGTGGTGCCCACGACCACGGCTTTGGCCCCGTTGGCGAAGTCGATCACCGCCAACCCCACGTCCTCGGTCTCGATGTCGTGGCTGGCAATGGCGGTCTCGGCGTACACCCGCACCGGTTCGCCCATGAACCAGAGAAGCAGGTCGAGCAGATGCGAACCCTGGTTGGCCAGCGAGCCACCGCCGTCCATGGCCCAGGTGCCGCGCCAGCCGCCGTTGTGGGCGAAGTACTGCTGCGAGCGGTACCATTTGAAGCGCACTTCGGCCAGGATGGGCCGCCCGAACCAACCGCGTCGCAGGCCCTCGGCCACGGCCAGGTTGCTGTCCACGTAGCGGCTCTGGTAATCAACCCCGAGCAGCACGCCGGCGGCGTCGGCGGCGGCGATGAGCCGGTCGCAGGCAGCCACCGATACGTCCATGGGTTTAGTGGTCAGTACATGCTTGCCCGCGCGGGCGGCCAGCACACCCACCTCGGCGTGCAGTCCGCTCGGCACCATTACCATGACCACGTCTACGTCAGCGCGCTCGAGGGCCACGTTGACGTCCGAAGCCCAGTCGCACCCCAGTTCCTCACCGACTTCCTGCGCCAGCGACGTCTTGATGTCGACGACCAGGCGCAGTTGAGCGCCCGGTGTCTGGGTGATCTGCTTGGCACGCGAGCGCCCCATGCCCAGCCCGACAACGGCGAACCCGACCATGCAATCCTCCTGGGAACAAGTGGGGGCTAACGGCCGCGGCCCAGACCGCACGCCGACCCGGCCCCGGTCACCCGGACCACAGGGATCTGACCAGCGCCCCCTGACCCGCGGCCCGTTTGCCGGGCGAACCGCCCGACCGGCGCCGGGGGCCGCGTCGACTGCGACGGCCCGAGCGGCACTAGCTACGGCCGCCCGTGAGACGCTGTCAAGGCAACGCCAACAGCGGCAGCGCCAGGCCGACCGGCCACCGGCCGGGCGCCGGCGGGGCTCGCGCCTTGACCGGGGACCAGGGCCGGGGTTACTTCCGGGTCCAGCCTGCTACCGGGAGCCCGCCCATGTGCCTGGAAACTGCCTTCGCCGCTTTCGCCGACCCGCCCGCCGAGTTCGGCCCCATGCCCTTCTGGTTCTGGAATGATGACCTGCAGGAAGACGAACTGCGGCGGCAACTGCGCCTGTTCTCCGAGGCCGGATTCGGCGGCGTGCTGCCCCACGCGCGCCTGGGCCTGTCGCGCCGGGTGGGCTACCTGACCCCCGAGTTCCTGCGCCTGATCCGCTGTGTGGCCGAGGAGGCACGCCAGCTCGGCCTGAAGGTGATCCTCTACGACGAAGGCTCCTATCCGTCGGGGTCGGCCCAGGGCCGCGTGGTGGCCGCCGAGCCCCGGCACGCCAGCCATGCCATCGGCCTGTGGTCTTTGGAGGTGGAAGGGCCTGTACAACGTTACTGGCGCCCCAACACCGGCCGCGCCCTCACCGACGAGCACCTGTGCACGGTGCTCGGCCAGTTGGATGCGCAAGGCCGCGTCGCCCCCGACAGCCTGACGCTACTACCCGCCTTGCCGCACAACCTGTTCCGCCTCGAGGTGGGGCCGGGCCGCTGGCGCGCCATGAGCGTCTGGTGCGTGTTGAGCGGCGGCCGCATTCGCGGCGTCCACGCCGACGAGGACGACGGATCAGCCCTGGCGCCGGCCGCGGCTGACCTGCTGAACCCTGACGCGGTGGCCTCCTTCGTGCACTTCACCCACGACGCCTACGCCGGTGCCCTGGCCGGGCTCTTGGGCGACCCGGTGATCGCCATGTTCACCGATGAACCCAGCGTCCTGGGCCGTGGTCCGCACCGCCCGCGCGAGCCCCGAGCCTATACCCCGGGCTTTGTCGACTGGCTGCAAGCCCACTGGGGGGAAGACCCCCGACCGTGGCTGCCGGCCCTGTGGGTGGACTACGGCCCGGCCACCGACGCTTTCCGTCGGCGGTACGCGGCGGCCATCCACCAACGGCTGGACGAGGTGTTGTACGCAGCCCAGGCCCGGTGGTGTACTGACCATGGGATTGCCCTGACCGGCCACCCGTCAGGCAGCAACGAAATGACCAGCCTGCGCCGTTTCCAGATCCCGGGTCAGGACATGGTCTGGCGGTACATTGAGCCCGGCCAGCCGAGCGGCCTGGAAGGACCACACAGTGTAGCCGCCAAGGCAGCCACTAGCGGGGCGCGCCTGAGCGGCGCGCGGCGGGTACTGACTGAGGTGGGCGGAGCCTATGGTTGGCGCTTGACGCTGGACGAGCTGAAGTGGCTGTTTGACTGGCACCTGGTGCGGGGCAACAACCTGATCAGCCCCCATGCGGTGTTCTACTCGCTGCGCGGACGGCGGGCTTGGGAGAGCGAACCCGATGTGGGCCTGCACAATGCCTTCTGGCCCTACATGGCCGTCTTGGCCAACTACGTGCGCCGGGTCTGCTGGGCCCTGTCCGACGGGGAGCATGTCTGCCACGTGGCCGTACTGGGCGATGGCAACGCGCTCCCCTGGCAGGCCGCCCGCTGCCTCTATCAAGCCCAGGTGGACTTCCTTTACCTCGACGATCAGGCCGTCAACCAGGCCACGGTGACCGCCGGGCACCTGCTGGTGGGGTCGATGCAGTACGGGGTCGTGGTGGTGGACGGCGATCCCTGCCTGAGCCCGGGCTGCCGCCAGCGGTTGGACGAGTTGGTGGCGGCCGGCGGTCGGGTACTGCAGACCGCCGGTGGTCCCGGGCCGGCCGCCGCCGACAACGCCGCACAGTCCGTTGGCGCCGTGGCCGGCCCCGTCCCGGCCTGGCCGGTGGTCCGGCTTGAGACCGACTGGGTGCCGCAGGTGACCGAGCCATGCCAACGCGACCTGGTCCTGGATCCCCCGCACCCGGACCTGCGCTACCTCCATTACCGCAAGCACGGGTGCGAGTTGTACCTGCTGGTGAACGAGGGCGAGGCCACCATCGCGGGCCAGCTGTCCCTGGCCGGGCAGGGCACGGTGGAGGCGTGGGATCCCCTGAGCGGCACCCGCGCGGCGGTGGCCGTGACGCCAACCCCCTCCCGGGCGCCCGACCACGAGCCCGGTCGCGGCACCTGGGTGGTAGACCGGAGCTGCCTGGAGCTGCGTCTTGAGCGGCGCCAAAGCCTCATCGTCGCCATCGGGCCGCGCACCGAGGTGACGGCGGTGGCGTTGGCGGCCATGGAGTCTGCGGACAGCCCTTCGCTGGCCGCGGCGGGCGCCTCACGGGGCTACGCGGCGGGCTCCACACGGGGCGGCTCAAGCGACGCTGACGACGGCCCGGCAGCCCGCACCCCCGACATGCCCAGCCTGGGCACCGGTGCCGCGTGCCCGGCGCGACCGAGCGCAGCGGCAGGGCCGCCCGCGACCACGAGCGCCTCGCAGCCACTGAACCTGGTGTGGTCGGTGCACACTGCCGGCGGCGAGGCCGTGCCCGTACCGGCGCCGGGCGACTGGGCGCGTGCCAGCGGGTGGGAGCTGTTCACCGGGACCCTGGTTTACCGAGCCGAGTGGTGCGTGGATGGCCCGGCACCGCGGGTGCTTGACCTGGGCGACGTCGGTGACATCGCTGAGGTGTCGCTGGACGGGCAACAGCTGGGTGCCTGCCTGTGGGCGCCGTACCGTTGGGATCTGCCGCAGCCCCTGACTCCGGGGCCGCACGCGTTGGCGGTGCGAGTCACGAATTCCATGGCCAACGAGTACGAGGGGCTGCAGTTGCCGTCGGGGCTGATCGGGCCCGTGTGCGCCTGGCAGTGAACCGCGCTGCGGATGGGTGGCCCGGAGGCCGGGCAAGCGAGTAGGCCCCTGGCGCCGGCGACCGCCCGCCCGACAACGCGCCGGACGCGCGAGCCAGGTCGGCACCAAGGGCGCCGGGGCCGCGGTAAGACACCGGGCAGCCGGGCCAGACCCACGCGGCGACGGCCGCCAGGCCCTACTTTGGGGAGACCGCATGCTGTCCCACAGGTCCGCTACCGGCCGCTTCCGAGCGCCGGAGCCTCACTGCCGTGAAGGGAGCCATCGATGAGTGACCAGCGCGTGTTCGTCGGCGATCTGACCCGCAAGGAATTCCGCGAACGGATTGAGCAGGGCGTGATCAAGGCCGCCATCGTGCCGACGGCCGCCACCGAGCAGCACAACGAACACCTGGAAATGATTCACGACACGCTGCACGTGACGTACATGGCCGAGCATGCGGCGCGGCGCCTGGCGCCTCAGGTAGTGGTGGCGACGCCGATCAGCATCGGCGTCTCCGAGCACTGGATGGCGCACAAAGGGACGCTGACGGTGCGCCAAGAGGTCTTCTGCGAGTATGTGTACGACGTCTGCCATTCGCTGCAGCGCGCCGGGGTCACCAACATCTTGATCCTCAACGGGCACGGCGGCAACGTCAAACCCATCATGCGCCGGTTGCCCGAGTACCAGGAGAAGCTAGGCATCAACCTGCGCTTCAACTCGTATTGGGACGTGTACGACCCTCAGTTGGTGCAGGCGCACATGGCGAAGGGCCGTCTGCCGGGCCATGCCTGCGAATACGAGACTTCTACGATGCTCTTCCTGGCTCCCCAGCGCGTGCACACGGCAGACATCACCGACGAGAACGCTGCCGTGGCCACGCGTGAGAAGGGGGAGGCGCTGATCGAGCCGGCCGTGGCCGGGGTGGCCGATCTACTGCGCCGGATGATCGCCGGTGAGACCATCGACCTGCCGCCGCTGACCTTCCGGCCGGACGGACGGATCAATATGATGACCAACGAACCGGTCTAGCGCCGTCCCGGGTCGGGCTGGGTTGGGGTGAGGCGATTCTGCCAACGGCGCCGGCCGGCCGATCGCCTCACGCACCGTCAGCTCCCGGGCCAACACGGTCGGTGGCAATAGCGCGGCCGCCGGTGAACCCCGGGGGGATCGCCCCGGGTCACCGACGGCCGCTGCCAATGCCCTGACACCATCGCGCTCCGGACGCTCGCCAAGGTCACCCTCAGGACGAACGGCGCGGATTCGGGTCCGGGGCTATTGGCGGCGGTGCTCGGCCGCCGCTATCAGGCCGCCGTCGACGCGCAGCACCGCGGAGGTAACGTAGTCGGCGTCGTCCGAGGCCAGGAAGGCGACGGCTCTGCCGATATCTTCGGCCTGCCCCACCCGACCCCACGGGATCAGCTGCTTCTCGACGTGGGCCACCTGCTCGGGTGTAAGGTCGCCGGTGCTGCCCGGGGTTTGGATCCAGCCCGGCTCGATGGCGTTGACGCGGATCTTGTGCTTCGCCAGTTCGAGGCCCAAGGTGGCGGCAAAATGGTTGAGGCCGGCCTTGGTGAAGTTGTAGATCGAGCTGTTCGGGTAGGCGCTCTCGGCGTGCACGGAGGTAATGACCACAATGCTGCCGCCGCGGACCTGCAGGGCGGGCAGCGCCACCTGGCACAGGTTGAAGGTGCCGAAGAAGTTGACGTCGACGACGCGGCGCGCCGCCTCTTCACTGGTCTGGTCGAAGGCGGTGAAGGCATTGATTCCGGCATTGCATACCAGCACGTCGATGCGACCGAAGCGCGCCATGGCGGCATCGACCAGCTGCTGGCACACGCCCCGGTCAGCGGCATCGCCGGCCACGCCCACAGCTTGTCGACCGAGGGCTTCGATCTCGGCCACCGCGCCGGCGACATTGGCGGGATTGGTGCTGTTGAGGACCAGATGGGCGCCTTCGCCGGCCAGAACGCGGGCGATGCCCCGCCCCATGCCAGTCTGCTGTCCCGCGGCGGTCACGATGGCTACTCGGCCCTGCAATCGCATGGTGCGTTCCTCCCTCGTCATGGCCTCAAGATGACTCCCAGCGCCGTCTGGGGCTGCTCGACCAACAGATCCACGGCGGCGCCGATCTGACTCAGTGGCACCTGGTGGGTGATCAGCGCCCGGACCTGCAGGCGTCCGGCGCCGATCGCGCCCAAACACTCCTCGAGGTTGCGGCGCGTTGTCCATTCCACCCAGACGCCCGGGTATTCGGTGCCGTGTTCCCAGGTCTCGTCGTGGTACCCGGGTCCGGTTCGGGCGGCACTGCGCACGTCCACGTTCCCCAACCCCGCCGCCCAGAGGTGCTCCAGGCGGGCCCCGCCGACAACCACGATGCGGCCCATCCGGTGGGTATCAGGGGTCAGTTTCAGGCTCTGATAGATCTGCTCAAAAGCCTCGTTGGCATCACCGCCAAAGGCGATGACGCCCCAGTCCATGCCGTAGCCGCGCCCGAAGCGCGCCGCCTCGGCCACGGGATCGGTCTGGGTGGCATCGACGACGGCTTCGACACCGGTATTACGCGCCGCGGCCAAGCGCACGGCCAGGCGGTCGACCGCCATGACGTGGCAACCGCACTGCCCGGCTAGCTGTGCCGTCAGCTGCCCCACCAGCCCCAACCCCATCACCATGGCGTTCTCGCCGAATGCGGGCTCAGCACGGCGCACCGCGTGCAGGGCTGTAGCCGCCAGGTGCGCAAAGGTTGCCTCGTCGGTGGCGACGCTCAACGGTACCCGGACGCACAGGTTCTGTGGCACCGCCACCCAGTCGGCGTGGAGCGCATACCCGGCGCCCATGCAGGCCACGCGGTCCCCAAGTTGGAGCTGCGTCACCCCTTCGCCGACGGCGTCGACCACGCCGGCATTAGCATAGCCGAACGGGCGCGGTGGCCGCGGCCCCGCCGGCTGCTGCCGCAGGCCGGCAACGCCACCCAACTCAGTGCCCGGACTGATCAGCGAAGCATGGACCGCGACGCCCACCTGGCCCGGAGCCAAAACCGGCCGGTCCTGTTCCAGGCACATCCCCTGCCCCTGGTGGTCGAGGCACGCGACAAGACGCTTCATGGTCTTCCCCTGTGGTCGGGTCGACGGGCCGGAACCTGGCGCGCGGCGGCCCTGAGCCTGAGGTACCCTGGCTGGCGAGCCCGGTTCGACGCCCGCCGCCCACTGGCTGGTCGGCACGCCGCCGACGGCGTCGCCGGGCTGGCCGGAACGGGAAATGTCGGGTCGGCCCCCGGGCTCAGCAAGAGAAACCGCCAGCGCCCAAGCGGGACCGGCGCGACGAGATCGGGTTCAATCCGCCCGCCCGCAAGACCACCAGCGCCCAAGCGGGGCTGGCGCACCGGGGCACCGCGGGTCACCAAGCGGTGGCGGGGCGCACCGTGCCGGGCCCGCACCGACCCAATCGTGGCGTCCTGGGCACGCGCCGCGGCCACCGACGGCGAGCCGGCCTGGCGCGCGACTCAGGGGGCCGCCGGCGCCGTCGTGTCGGGCAACCCCAGGGCGGCGCGCAGCTGCCGGCGCACCCACTGCAGGCTGTCCACGTCCGCAGCGAACGGCGCCGCTTCGCGCAGGGTTCCCATGGTCGACTGCTCGAACTGGACCCGGATGATCTCGCGATCGAGCGCCGGCACCACCGCCGCCGCGCGGTCCTGCTGGCCCAAGGCCAGATAGGTAGTGAACAGCTCCATGAACTCGCCCGGCCGCGCGGGGTAGAAGTCGACGCGGTTCTGCAGGGTGCGGGCACGTTCCGTCTGGCGGTCACGCGCCACAGCCGACGCGATGGGGAGCGCCATGGAGGCATCGCCGGCCGCCCCCGGCGCCGATGCCCCGACGCTTTCCGACGACGGCGGCGAGGCGCTGCCCGGGGTCGCCGCCCCGGGTACCGAGTCGACCGCGGCCATCGCCGCCGGACCCAGGGACGCCATCTCGGCGCGCATGCGGCCGGCCAGGGCGTGCCAGCGATCAGCGTCCAGCAGCGTGCGTTCGCGCTCACCGCCAGCCAAAGACACGGCCAGGCCACGACCCCGCATGGCGCGGGCTTCGGTCCGGGCGATGGCCTGGGCTGCCTCGGTGTAGTCGTCGGCAAACAGGCACAGGCGGAACAGCGACAGGTAGGCTTCCGGCCCCAGCGAATAGCAGTCCACCTGCACTTCGCTGGTGCGCGCCTGTTGGCGGATCAGGTCGAGCAGGCCCTGGGTCAAGGGCGTCCACAGGCTCTGGTTGAGGTCCGGCATGACGGTGGCAGCCCGCCGGATCGCGTCCTTGGCCTTCAGCGGCAGGTGAGCGCGGTAGTAAGAGCGCGCCAGGAAGACCCAGATCTCGGCCCGGTACGGGTAGCGAACGACCGCCGCCTCAAACTGCCGAGCGGCCTCGGCGTAGTTGCCGGTGGCGTAACTGAGCCGCATGTCGACGCCGAAAGACAGACCGACGCCGCTACGGATGTAAGCCGAGTCGCTGAAGGCAGCTGCCGTTGGCACTGGCAGGTGGTCGTCCAGGAACGGGAGTTCCGGCGATGCGCCCGGGGGTTGGGCGGCAGCCGCCGCGATACAAAGCAGCAACGCGCCCAGGGCCAACACCGCGGCGACGCCGACCGCATGCAGTGCCCGGCCAGGGCGGGTCACGGGCCCGTGCCACGGCGCCCGCTCGCGGGCAGGCCCGGCCAGGCCGACCACCGGCCGGCAACGTGGCCGCGACAACAGCGCCGGGCCGCGTCTAGATGTTGGAATGCGACTGGCCGCCGTCGACATTGAGGCAGGCACCAGTCACCCAACTGGCGCGTGGCGAGGCGATGAAAGCAACGACGGCAGCCACCTCCTCGGGCGTGCCGAAACGCCCTGACGGGATATTGTTAGCCACAAACGCGGCGATACCGGCCGGGTCTGCCTGCTGGCGGCGCTCCCAACTCCCGCCCGGGAACAGGATGGACCCAGGCGCGACCGTATTGACCCGGATGCCTTTGGGCGCCAGCTCCCGAGCCAGGTTCGCCGTCAGGCTGATGAGCGCGGCCTTGGCGGCGTTGTATGAGATGGGCCCACCCTGTTCGCGGCCGAATATCGACGAGATGTTGACGATGCAGCCGTTCCCCGCGGTCTCGATCCAAGGCAGAGCAGCCCGACTCACCCGTACCGCCGACATGAAACTCATGCCCAGCACGCGTTCCCACTCGGCATCGTCGATGGCGCCGAACGGGGTCCACACCGACCCGCCCACGTTGTTGACCAAAATGTCCAGCCGACCGTACGAGGCCGCGGTCGCGGCCACCACCGCCTCGGCGCCCTGGGCCGTAGTCACGTCAGCCACCACGGTCTCGACCTGGGCCCCCGCGTGCCGCAGGTCCTCGGCCGCCGTGGCCAGTCCGGTGGCGTTACGGGCGCACAGACACAGCCGGACCCCCTCCTGAGCTAGCACCGCCGCAATACGGCGGCCTATACCGCGGCTCGCCCCAGTAACCAACGCCACCTTGCCCGTCAAGCCGAGATCCATGGTCCCCTCTCCAAGGTTGCGCCGGCGCCTGCGCCGACGCGCTTAACATCTTGTTTTCGATTCAGTTGAAATGCTGCTGGAGAGCCGAGATGGGGCTCTTCTGAAGGATACCCCGACAGCGGCCGGGTGTCAATCGGCGGATCGTGGGCTTGGGCGTCCGACCGCACCGACGACCGCGGAGGGATCCGCTGGCCACCGTAGCAACGAAGGCTCCGGGTCGAGGTTAATCCGAGTTCGGCGCGGAAATCACTTGTCTTGGTATCACATTTTACTACATTACCTGACAAAAGGTGACACAGGTCATAAACTGCAGCCCGGTCGTGCCGATACTAATAGTGAGCGGTCCGGCTTCCACCCCTTCTGCGAGCGGCCCCATGTTCGAGCACACGCTGACTTCTCTGCTGCAGATCGTCATCGTCATCGACCTGGTGGGGGCGGCGGCCTACTTCGTCCTGGCCGGGCTGCGCCGGAACCGTCGCCGCGCTGCCGCGGCCCCTGCGGGCCTGGCCGGACAGGCACCAGGCAGCCGTTGGACTTCGTCCTGGGGCGCCGCGCCGCAGCCGCAGCCCGCCGTAGCCGCTGACGGCGAGTTCGGTCAGTTGCGTCGCATTCTGGACAGTTACCGCGAAGGTCTGGGCTGATCGACAAGCCCCCCTGACGGCCTTGTTGCGGCCATTGCCTCGCCTTGCGCGGCGGCCCCGGCGACCTAGATTTGGCCTTTTGCCGCGCCCCGTCGCGCTTTCCCCTGTACCCTATCTGGCGAGGAACCGATGAACCTCGATCAACTCAAAGGCAAGACCGTGATGGTTGCGGTCTCGGGCGGCCTGGACAGCTGCACCATTACGCACTGGCTTACCCGCAACAATGTCGAGGTGATCGCGTATACCGCTGATTTGGGCCAACCGGACGAAGAGCGGATCGAGGATGTGCGCGATCGGATGCTCGCCTGTGGCGCCCGGGAGATGATCCTGGCCGACCTCAAGTCCGAGGTCTGCCAAGCGGGCCTGCAGCTGATCCAGGCGCAGGCACGCTATGAAGGCGGGTATTGGAACACTACGGGCATTGCCCGCCACGTGGTCGTGGCCGGCATGGTCCCCGAGATGCGTCGCCGCGGGATCTCCGTCATGGGCCACGGCGCCACCGGTCGCGGCAATGACCAGGTGCGCTTCCAACTTGCCACGCAGATGCTGGACCCCAGCATCCAGGTCTATGCGCCTTGGCGCGACCCGGCCTTCCTGCAGCTTTTCCGCGGGCGCCGCGAGATGATCGAATACTGCCAGGGCCACGGTCTGCCGATCCGCGTCAGTCTGTCCAAACCGTACTCGACGGACGCCAACATCCTGGGACTGACCCACGAGGCCGGCGAACTGGAGGACCTGCGTACGCCGGCCCACCGCATCGAGCCCGGCATGGGGGTGTTCCCGGCGCAGGCGCCGGCGGACGCGGAGGCGTTCACGGTGCGCTTCGTTGCCGGGCAGCCGGTGGCCATCAACGGCACCGCAGTCAACGCCTACCAAGCCATGGAATTGAGCAACCGTATCGGCGGCCGTCACGGTGTCGGCATTGGCCTGCACACGGTGGAAAACCGCTTCGTCGGCATCAAATCCCGCGGCGTGTACGAGGCACCGGGCATGGAGCTGCTGGGGCAGTGCTATGAGCTGCTGCTGCAGCTCGTACTTGACCGTCGCGCGCGGCGGCTGTTTGCGCCGGTTTCCGCGTATGTCGCTGAGCAGGTGTACCAAGGCTACTGGTTCGACACTGCCACCCAAGCATGCCGCAAACTCGTCGACCACTTCACCAGCCTGGCCACCGGTTCGATCACGGTATCGCTGTACAAGGGCAATGTGTCGTTCGCGCAGGCCGTCGATGTGCCCCATTCGCTGTACCGCGAGGACGCGGCGTCCATGGAGGCCATTGGCGAGTTCGACCACCAGGATTCCGAGGGTTTCCTCGGCGTCCTGGGTGTCAGTGCCCGCGTGCTGAATACCTCCGGGCAGGTCAGTCTGTAACTCGCCTGGCGGGGGTACGGCCGGCCCGCCTGCGGACGGCGGCACTGGACCGGTCCCCAAGCGGGTTGCGTATGGCGTGCGGGTGTTGCGGCTCAGCTCGCAGCACCCGCGCCTGTTTGCGGGCCGGGCGGCCCGCGCCCTCAGGCCGTCGGCCCCCGCAGCATGCCGCGGTAGATGCCAGGTTGCGAGCCGGCGATGGGCACGGCGCCGCACGCCTTGGCGTAGAAATCTACCGGACCGGCGCCGCCGATGATGGCGTAGGCGTACCCCTCGGCACGCATGGCCTGCAGACAGGCCAGGAGGAGCGCCCGGCCCACGCCCCAGCCCCGGCATGCGGTCGCTACGCCCGTGGGACCGAAGTAGTTCCTGCAGGTGGCTTCATAGCACGCGAAGCCGATCAGCTGCTCGCTCTGGGTCGCAATGAAGCAACCGAGTGGGCGACTGGTGAAGCTGACGTGGCACTCGCTGGCCCAATGCTCGCCGAAGTGCGCACGAACCCAACCGACGACCAGGTGCAGTTCGGGTGCCAGAGCGCGGCGGATGTCGACAGCGCGCTCGGTCAGCGACGCCGGCAGCGGTGCCGGTTCGCTGAGCTCGTACAATTTGACCAGCATGTCAGGCATGGGCTCCTCCTGGCCGTTCTGCGGCCACCAAGTGGTGTTCAAGAACACCATTGGGCGCCGTGGGTGCCAGGGCGCCCCAGCCGCCAACGCGCCGAAGGGCCCATCGGGCGCCGGCGCGAGCCGCCCCCCGGTTGCGTTGGCGGCGCCGGTCGCGGGACGGCTGCTCCGAGCCCCAGCGCCCTAAGCGCCCTTGCTCCCCAACCGGACCGTTCATGGCGCGGCACAGCCGGCGGCCGTTGCCGGCGGCCTCGGTGGTCGCCCGGAGGCGCCGCCATGGGGCCCCCAGAAAGACCCGGGTACCACCCGCTCCGCGTTCGGCCTGCCGCCCGAGCGCGCCGCCCGGCCCGCCCACTCGGGTCCACCCCCACCAGGGGCCGGCACCTCACACAGGCCAGGCCCAGCGGGGCTGATCGGGATGGATGCAGGCGACCACCTCGTAGTTGATCGTGTTCATCCACTCAGCCCATTGGTCGGCGGTGACTTCCCGGTCGCCATCGCGGCCGATCAGGGTCGCGGTATCACCCGCGGCGACGTCGGCGATGTCGGTCACGTCGACGGTGAACAGGTTCATGCAGATGCGGCCCCGGATGGGAGCGGGCCGGCCGCGGAGGAGCACGTGGCCCCGGTTGCCCAGACGACGGTCCACGCCATCGGCGTAGCCGAGGGGCACCACGGCGAGCCGCCGTTCGGACGGAGCCTGCCATGTGCGGCCATAGCCGACGTACTCGCCGGCGGCTAGGCGGGTGACCTGCAGGACGCGGGCGCGCCAGGACAGGGCCGGTCGCAGGTCCACGGCGGCGACCGTGCCGTCGTTGGCCGCTGCCCGGCACGCCGGCGATGGCCACAGGCCGTACGTTGCCAACCCGACGCGCACGAGAGACGCCTGGCTTTCGGGCCACAGCAGGGCGGCTGCCGAGTTGGCGGCGTGGACCACCGGCAGGTGAAAACCGCGCCCGGCCAGGGCCTGTCGAACGGCTTCAAGGACGCGGTACTGCTGGCGCACATGGGCCGCATCCCGGGCCGCATCGCTGTCGGCGAAGTGGCTCGTCAGGCCCTCCAGTGAGATGCCCTGGAGGCGGCTGAGGCGGGTCGCCACCGCGACCACCTCGTCCGGCGCCAACCCCTGCCGGTGCATGCCCGTTTCCACCTTCAGGTGCACGGGCACAGGCCACGCGAGCGCCCGCCCGGCCTGGGCTAAGGCCTCGGCCGATTCCACCTCGGCGACGACCACCCGCGCCCGGGCGCTGACCGCCAGCGCCGCCAGCGCCGGGGGGACCTGCATGCACAGGTACACCGGCACCGATACGCCGGCCTCGCGCACCCGCAGGGCCTCTGCCGGGCTGTTGACCACCAGCCAGTCAGCCCCGGCAGCCACGCAGGCCGGCGCACACAGTTCCAGGCCATGCCCGTACGCATTGGCCTTGACCACCGAAGCCAGCATCACCCCGGGACGCAGGCGAGCCCGGACGGCCGCCACGTTGGCCCTGACGGCCGCCAGATCGATCTGGCACCAGGATGGCCAGGCCGGCGGCGGTGTCGCCACCTCGCCCTCGTTCACACCCGCTCAACCGTGCGCCGTTGCCGTGCTTTCTCGGCGGCGAAGACCATCAGATGGGTCTCCAGCGTCTCGTCGGGTCCGGAGAGAACCCGCGACGGATCATCGGTGGCCACGGCGGCGACAAAGCTCTGCATCAGGCCATAGTCGCCACCGCCGTGGCCACCCAGGATCGAGGCATCGCTGGCCGCGGTGTCGATCACTTCGGTGCGGTCGGTGAGGAAATCGGTGACCCGCAGACACACGCCGTCGCCGTGGATCTCGCCCCGCGTACCGAACAACCGGGTCTGCCGGTGGCCCGACTGAGTGAAAGCCGTCATGGTGAACGAGGCGGTGCGGCCGCCGGCGAAAAGCAGGTTCACCACCTGATGATCGACAACGTCATTGTCGCACTCGTACACGCAGCGACCGTACGGGCCTTGACGCAGCGCCTCGGCGATCGTGGCCTCGTTGACTTCGGGTGCCAACACGTCCAGCGGCCAACCCCGGTCGCCACGTGCCACCCGGCCCAGGTAGATCCTCCGCGCCGAGTAAGGGCATTGGGGCTCGTAGGCACACTCCACGCAACGCTGGGCCGCGCCGGCCTGGGATGGCTTGGCCTCGCGGCGGAAGTGCAGCAGCGATCCGAAAGACGAAACCTGCTCACAGGGGTGACCCATTATGTAGCGCAGCCAATCCAGGTCGTGGCACGACTTGGCCAGCAGCATGGGTGAGGATTCGCGTTCATTGCGCCAGTTACCGCGCACGAAGGAATGGGCCTGGTGCCAGTAACCTACCGGCTCCAGGTGCTCGATGCTGACCAGGTCACCGATGTCGCCCCGGCGCACCAGGCCGACCAGATGCTGGGTGTAGGCGGTGTAGCGCATGACGTGGCATACGGCGAAGAGCACCCCGGCACGCGTCACCGCGGCATGGATCCGTCGGCACCCGGCTTCGTCCGGAGCCATGGGCTTCTCCAGCAGCAGGTGGTACCCCAGGGCGGCCATCGCCTCGGCCGGCTCCACGTGCATGGCGTCCTGAGTGGCGACAATGGCCGCGTCGGCCAGGCGGGGACACGCGGCGGCATCGCGCCAGTCAGTGAAGACCCGATCGGCGGCGATCCCGTGTTCGCGCGCGATGCGTTCGCGGTAGAAGGGGCGGGGCTCAGCCACGGCCACCACGCGCGCCTGGTCCGGATGGGCCGCCGCGTAGGCGGCATACCCGCTGCCGCGTGAACCCGCACCGATGATGGCTAACGTAACCGGGGGCATGGGAATCCTTTCACAAGGAGGGGCGCAGAGCGGCTTCAGGTCTCGCGGGCGTGTCGACCTTCGGCCAGCAGGTCCAGCAGGTGCGGCAGGTCCTCAATCACCGTGACCCCCTGCCCTTCCAGGCGCGAGCGCTCTTGGTGGCCGGATGGGATCAGGGCGCAATCGACCCCCATCGCAGCGGCCACATCACGGTCGTGCAGGGTGTCGCCGACCAGGAGCACCTGACCGGGAGGCCAGCCGATGGCGCCGATCCAGCGGCGCCCCAAGGCCACCTTGCCGCTGCCATGGACGTTGTCCACGCCAACGACATCGTGGAAGTGCCCGGCCAGGCCAAAGTGCACCACCAGGTCGCGCAACGCCTGCTGCTCATAGGCCGAAAGGACCGCCTGGATCGCTCCCCGGCCGGCCACGGCCCTGAGAACGGCTTCGGCGCCGCCGCGGAGCTGGCACTCAAGACGTCTGGCTTCGTACTCGGAGCTGAACTCGTCGCTTAGCTGGGCGAAGGGTTCGCGCTCGAGATCGAATCCCAGACGACGGCAGTAGTCTTCCAGGGGGAAGCCGAAGATGCGCGCATAGCGGGCGGGCGAGGCCAGCGGCAGACCGCGCCGGGCCAGCATCCGGTTGATCACCTCGACGCTGAGCCAGGCATCGTCCAGCAGGGTGCCGTTCCAGTCCCAGACCACGTAGCGGTACATGACCCAACACCCTCTCAGTCGCGCCGGGCCACCCACACCTGTTCGCCGTGGCCCGCATAGGGACTGCCGCTGAAGTCGCCCTGCAGGGACTCTACGGCGAACCCGGCGCGCTCGAGCAGGTACGCCATCTCAAAACGCCCGGTGTAGCGAAGTTGCAGGCGGGTAGTGGTTCGCGACAGCGTCAAGCCGTCAGCGTCGCTCTCCTCGAAAACGAGTTCCTGTTCCATGATCTGGTCATCGAGCAGGTATTGACGCTGGTAATACACGGTTACCAGGCGCCCAGTGGCCGGATCGAGGAAGTCGGTGTCTTTGCGCACCGGGCCGTGGACGCCGTCGCGGGCGATCTCCAGCACCGGGTCAAAGACATTCAGCGCCAGGCATCCGCCCGGCGTCAGGTGATCACGGATGCAGGCCAGCGCCTGGACTTGATCTATCGGCGTCAGCAGGTGTTGGAACGAACGGTACGCGATGATGGCCAGCGGGAAGCGTGCCGCCAGCTGGAACTCGCGCATATCGCCCTGCACCAGGTCAACGCGGCGGCGCGCAGCCGCAGGCAGCCGGCACCGAGCGGCCTCAGCGCGCGCCAGCAGGTCAGCCGACAGGTCAAGGCCCACAACACTCAGGCCGGCACGGGCCATGGGCAGCAGTACCCGACCCGTGCCGCACCCCAACTCCAGCACCGGCGAACCGGCTCGACGGGCTGCGGCAACGTAGTAGGCCACATCGCCGGGCACGCCGACAAAGTAGGCGTCATAATAGCGCGCCAGGTACGCCTGCACGGTACGTCAGTCCAGCAGGTCAGCGACCACGGCCCGTTCCTCCTGCAGCTCAGCCAGGGTCGCGGCCAGCCGGGCCCGGGCCCAGTCAGACAGCTCCAGCCCGTCCACCACCTGCGGCCCGGCCTGCCCGGCGACGGTGCGCAGCGGGTAGGAGAACACCACGCCAGGGTCCACGCCATAGCTGCCATTGCTGGCCACACCCGCCGAGAACCAGTCATCGGCCGGGGTCGGCCGCAGCAGGCTGCGCACGTGGTCGAGGGCAGCGTTGGCCGCTGACGCGGCCGACGAGAGGCCCCTCGCCGCGATCACGGCTGCGCCGCGCTGCTGTACCGCCTGCACGAACTCGCCTCGCAGCCACTCGGGGTCGGCGATAACGGCGGCAGCGGGCCGTCCGTCGATGCGCGCGTTCTCGGCATCGGGATGCTGCGTAGCGCTGTGGTTACCCCAGATCGTCGTCCGCTTCACTTGGCCGACCTGGACGCCGGCTTTGGCTGCCAGTGCGGCTTTGGCGCGGTTCTCGTCCAGGCGCGTCATGGCGGCGAAGCGATCGCCCGGGACACCCGCCTGGCCAGCGTGGTGCAGGGCAATCAGGCAGTTGGTGTTGGCCGGGTTGCCGACGACGAGCACCCGCACGTCGGCCGCCGCGCGCGCCAGGGCTCGCCCCTGCCCGATGAAGATGGGGCCGTTGTCGCGGATCAGGTCCTTGCGTTCCATCCCCTTGCCGCGCGGCTTGGACCCCACCAGAAGGGCCCAGTTGACCCCGTCGAAGGCCCGCTCGACCTGGTCTGTTGCCACCACCTCGTCCAGCAGCGGGAAGGCACAGTCCTGCAGCTCCATGATGACGCCATCGAGCGCCTTGAGCGCCGGGGTGATCTCCAGCAGGTGGAGCGAGACGCGGACATCGGGGCCGAAAACCTCGCCGGAAGCCAGACGGGGCAGCAGGGCATAGCCGATCTGCCCGGCAGCCCCGGTGACCGCGACCTTGACGCATGCAGACATGATGTTCCCCTCGAATGCGCGTGAAGAACGTCTCGGTGAAGGGTGTAATGTGCTGCGGGCGAGGCGCAGTGGCAACCCGGAACCCAACGCGGATGGCCGGCGCTGTCACCCGCTGCCCCGATGCTTGGCTCGGCAGGTCGGCGCCGCATCCGTTGTCCTGCACCGGTCGCTCCGTCGCGGCGTCGGCTTGACCGCGCCAAGGCCCCCACGCTAATTGACCCCACCCCCCGCTCGCGAAAGGAGCCCGGCATGAGCCTGAAGTGTGACCTGCTGCTCAAGGGCGGCCACTTGATCGATCCGCGCAATGATGTGGACAGCGTCGCTGACGTGGCTATTGCCGGCGGCACGGTCGCCGCTGTCGGTGCCGATCTGGACGTCGACGCCGGCCGCGTTGTCGACTGTGCCGGCCTGTACGTGTTCCCCGGCTTGATCGACCTGCATGTCCATGTGTACGGCGGTTACATCGGTTGGCTCTTCCCCGACCAGCATTCCCTGCCCTACGGCGTGACCACCGCCGTGGACACGGGCGGCGCCGGGTGGAAAGACGTCGACCATATGCGCCGCACGATCGTCGAACCATCGCTCACCCGGGTCCTGGCCTTCCTGAACATCGTCGGCGCGGGCATGACCGGCGAGCCCGAACAGGACGTCACCGAGATGGACCCCAGGCTGTGCGCCGACGCCATCCGCCGCAACGCCGACTTCGTCGTCGGCTCCAAGGCGGCACATTTTGGCGGGCCGGGGTGGGAGTCCGCCGGGGGCGCCATCGAGGCCGCGCGGTTGAGCGACACCATCGCCATGGTCGACTTTGCGCCGCAACCGACGCGCAGCTATAAGGAGTTGCTGGAGCGCATGAGCCCCGGCGACATCCACACGCACCTGTATGCCGCGCACATCCCGCTGCTCGACGAAAATCGCCGGGTTAACGACTACGTGTGGGCAGCCCGCCAGCGTGGCGTCATCTTCGACACGGGCCACGGCGCCGGGTCTTTCTGGTTCCGCATCGCCGTGCCGGCCATGCGCCAGGGCTTCCCTCCCGACACCATCAGCACCGACCTCCACAAGGCCAGCCGGCTGGGCCCCAATGCGCTGATGCCGGTAACCATGGGCAAGTTCCTGGCCATGGGCATGCCCCTGCGTGAGGTGGTGTACCGTTCCACGCAACGACCGGCCGAGATCATCAGCCGACCCGACCTGGGCCACTTGGGGCCTGGCGCCGGTGCGGATGTCGCGGTGTTCGCCCTGCGACAGGGCCCGTGCGGTTTCGTCGATTCGGGCCTGGCGCGGTTCGCCGGGCAGCAACAGCTGGAGTGCCAACTCACCCTGCGCGCCGGGCGCGTTGCCTGGGATCCCAACGGCATGACGCGCCCGGATTGGGAGGGCGCCGGGGACTACCGCCGTCTGGGCTGACAGCAGGCATCCGGAGAAGCCGGACGCGGGCCTTCACCCTGGCGGGTGGAGGCCCGCCCGGTTGCGCGACGACGGCTGATCGGGTCGGGCCCTGTCGCGCCACCGGTGCTGAGACTCGGTCTGCAGGCGGGCCCGCGGCGCCTCCTGATCGGGCTCTGCACCTACGGCCCCTCGGCGCGGCTCGCCGCCACCCGGGAACGCCTCGCCGGCGAGCCCGGCCGGCCGGCGGCGGGTACCTGTTGCCCAGGTCGGCGCGACCTCGGCCACCTCGGTCGAACCCCGCAGCCGTTCCGCGAGTCCCCTGATCCGCCCGGGCCACGGCGCCCGCGGCCCGAGCTCGCGGCCCAAACCAGCGGGTCGCCAGGCACCGCGCCTCCCGAAGCGGGTGGCGCGGGCGGGTCTCCAGGCGGGTTGCGCCGCCGAACCGTTGAAAACAACTGCAACCACGACTATATTATAGCGTTTGCGGTCAATGGTGGTCCGGTGCTGACGCGCAACGCCGTCCCGTCCGGGCCATCATGACCGCGGTGCTGTCGGTGCGATCCATCCCCTGCAGGAGCGAGTGCATGCCCAGGTCCATTTTCGACCGCGACGTGTTCTTCAAGATGGAGGAGTTGAGCAATCCCTTCGTGGCCGCCCGGGCGCTCTCCCTCCGAGCCCGCCACGTCAATGCTCAGCACCGTCAGGACGACCCGATCTACCACAGCGCCCCGGCCATCGCTCTGGAGGACTACCTCGAAGGTCGCATCGACTTCAAACGCACGGTCGACCCCGAGGAGTCAACCGCTCAGGCCTGATCCGCCCCCCTGCGCCCGTGCACTGCCCACCCTCCAGGGAAGCCGGGAGATCATGTATCAGGACGAAGAAAGCACCCTGCGGCTGTACTTCGATGACATCGCCGAATCGAGGCCGCTGTCCAGGGAGCGCGAGGTCGAACTGGCAGCGCGGATCAAAGACGGGGATGTCGGCGCGCGCGACGAGATGGTCAAAGCCAACTTGCGCTTTGTCGTCGACGTGGCCAAGAAATACCAGAACCGCGGCCTGTCGCTCTCAGACCTGATCAGCGCTGGCAATCTCGGTCTGTTGACCGCGGCAGAGCGTTTCGACGGCACCAAAGGGTACAAGTTCATTTCCTATGCGGTGTGGTGGATCAAGCAGTCCATACTGCAGACCATCGCCGAGCACGCACGCACCGTGCGCCTGCCGCTGAATAAGCTCAGCCTGCTCAAAGACATCTCCAAAGTGTCACGGCGTCTGGGCCAGGGCCGCGAGAGCGATCCGGGCATTGAGGAGATCGCCCGCGAGTTGGACGTGCCCGCCGAGGAAGTGCTGGAGACCATGCTCTCAGCGCGCACCGTCCGTTCGCTCGATGAGGCGTTCGAGGAGGACGACGAACGGTCGCTGCTGAACATTCTGGCCGACAGCAGCCAGGCCACGCCCGACGCCGACATTCTGCGCGAATCAGCCCGCGAGCAGCTCGAGGGCGTGCTCAACAGTCTGGACGAGCGCGAACTGCGCATCATCCGCCTCTACTTCGGTCTCGACGGCAACGAAGCCCTCACGCTCGAGCAGATCGGCGGCCTGATGGGACTGACCCGCGAGCGCGTCCGGCAGCTGAAAGAAAGGGCCCTGAGCAAGCTGCGCAGCCCGGCACGGGCGCAACCGCTGCGCCCGGACTGAGGTCTGCCGCGGTATTGACACCGGCGGTTCCTGGCTTATTTTTATGGACTCCTTGGTGAGCGGTTTGTCGGCGTTTCGGGGGGATACCCAAGCGGTCAACGGGGGTAGACTGTAAATCTACTGGCTGACGCCTTCGTAGGTTCGAATCCTGCTCCCCCCACCATTCACAGCAGCACCCTGTCAGAACGGACTGTCCGAGCTCGGACGGTCCGTTTCTGTTTGGGTTGGCGCTGATGGCCTTCCGGGCGACCTTGTCTGTCCGGCCGGTTCGCGGCCTGACGAGGTACCACGGTGCGGAGCGGCCAGAGACCGAGCGGCGGGCAGCATGGGGGCGGCAAACGGGAGTCGTCCGGTGGGCGCCAACGCCGCCGTGCGACCGCCCCGAGCCAGATTCGCTTCGCCGGTGGGGATCCCGGCGAAGGGGTCGTGAAAGGGTTCAGCGAGCCGGCTCCACCCCGCCCGAACGGAACGGCGAATGGGGCGCCGGGGACCGTGCGGCGGCATCGGCGCGCCGATGGGCCGCCGTCGCCATGGCGGCCAGCGCCGTCGGCGGCGCGACCTGGCCGGTGTGGCCCCTGCCGCGTAGACCGGGCCGCCCTCGGGGCGGTTGCGACGGCGATCCAAGGGCCCGGCGCGCCGGGCCCTGCAGGCCATCGCACGCGGCCGTCGGCCGCCGAGTGGCGGTCGACGGCCCCGAGCTTCAGGCCAAGGGGTAAGCCTGGTCGCCCGCGCGGCGTTCCTGCCGGGGCTCGAGGAAGGCCTCGGCAACGGCGCGCCGGATGCGCAGCGAATCGTAATATCCCTGCGTCACACGCCGCCGGATCAGCAGCAGGCGCTCCTGACGGTTGCGCGGCACAGCCCTGCCATCACGCATGTGCTCCGGCGGTCTCAGCTCTCTGCCGTCCATGGCATAGTCAGATCTCCTGTGAAGGGGGCGCACCCCCTCGGTGGAAGCAACTCCCGCGATCTCTGGCGGCACAGCAGGGGGAACGGGCCGACATCCCCCTCGGGCGGACGGGTCGCCAGCGCCGCGCCATCGGGGGCGACGGGTCAGCGACAAACCCTCCCGCCAACGATCGCGACGGCGTGGAATTGTCCGTCCCTCCGCGGTCACCCCGGTCGTCACCCTTGAGGCGACGCGTCGCCCGCAGGACCCCCAGGCCGCCGAGCGCCCCGGCTTCCGCCGGGCTTACCGCACCCGGTTCACCGCGACAGGGCAGTCCTGTGCCAGCCGTCAGGCCCCGGAACGCGGGGTTGCCGACAGTCTGCGGCCACTGTTCATATCGGCAGGGGGGCCGGTTGCGCCCGCTTTTTCACCGCCGCCGGCCAGGGAAGAGCGCCGCGATGCGGTCCAGTTGGTCGCGCTGTTCGCGTGCCAGTTGGCCGGCCGACTCCAGCGCGAAAGCCAGTACCACGCTGCTCATCAGGCTGACGGCAGCCGCCACCAGGACCATCAGCGTCCGCCGGGGCCAACTGCGGGTCTCCGGCGGGGTCGCCGGATCGAGCACCTGGATGGTGGGCGTGTTGCGCGCCTCGGAGTACTTCGCCTCTTCGAGCCGAGTCCCCAGATACGCGAGGATCTGCTCTTTGATCTTCTGCTCGAGCGCCAAGCGAGCGTATTCCTGGCCCACGGCGGGCAGGTCACGCAGCCCTGGTCCGAGCGAGGCCAGGGCTGCCGCGGCCTGCGAGCCCATCTCGGCCCGGGCAACCCCCGTCAGCGCTGCGAGTTGCTGCCGCAACGCCGCAACCTCGGACTCCAACTGCCGCAACTCGGGCTGGCCAGGCGCCAGTTGTTCGCGCGCCACCTGCAGCTTCACCTCCTGCAGCGTCAACTCCTGCACAGCGCCCTGGACCACCGCCACCGCAGCTCGGGTCTGTGCCTCGAGGTCAACCAACCCGTGCTGTTCCTGGTACTCACGGAACCGGCCGGCATCGGCCAGCATCTCCTGCTGCACGGCGCCGCGGCGCTCCTCCAGGAAGCGTCGCAGGGCGGCCGCCTGGTAACGCTTGCCGGCCCGGTTGACCGTGTCCAATTCCTCGGCCAGGGCGTTGCAGACAGCAGCCGCCTGGGCCGGGGTGGTAGCGGTGGCCGATACCAGCAGCGAACCGTCGCGGCCCAGTTCGCGTTCCACCTGGGCGTCAAGCAGGTCGATGGCGTGCTCGCGGCTGGTCGCGCCCAGGGCGGCGACCAGATTGAAGCGATCCACCACAGCGCCCAACACGCGGCGACTGCCCAGGATGGTCATCAGGCGCTCGGCCGGGGTGACGCCACCGCCGACCAGCCGACCGAGGTTGGCGGGAACCGCCGCACTGGCCAGCATCGACAGGTTGAACGAGTCGGACTCCTCTTCGGGCGGCAGCAGGCGGGTACTGGCCGTCCACCGCTCAGGCAGTATGAGGCTGACGGCGGCCGTCGCCACGGTACAGACCAGCACCGAGACCACGATGAGTCGCCGCCACTTGAGTAGCACGTACACATAGTCCAGCAGATTGCGCGATGTCTCCATGTCCTGGCTCAACGGAGGGTGGCGTAGAGCAGCGCCATGGTTGAGACCTGCCCGAGCACGACCATAGTCTGGGTGAAGACGGACCAGTAATCGCGCACAGGCTTCTCCTTGATCCAGATGCGATCGCCAGGTTCGACCGCCTCGTCCCGGTGTGCCCGCCGCATCTCGCCGGTGCGGGCTTTGATCACGCGGATGTCTTTGGAGGCCCGCCACCCGGGGCCGCCCGCCCGGCGGATGTAGTCGGCGACGCGGTATGTGGAATTGTAGACCACTGCCCCGGGATGGGCTGCCTGGCCACTGACCATGACCGTCCTGGGCGTAGCCGGCACGACGATCACGTCGTCGGGCTGGAGGACGATGTTCTGGGATTCATCACCCTGCTCGAAAAGGGCCCACAGGTCGACCACCATATGCCCCGCTTTCTCGCGGGTCTTCATGATGAAGTACTGGTTATCGTCTTCGGTGCGGTCGGCCACCGGGATGGCGGCGATGCGTTCGAACTCGGGGTCTCTGGCACCACCGTCGGTGTCCTCGCGCAGGCGGATCACCTGGGCTTCGCGCAGCGACGCGTCGTCGCTGAAGCCCCCGGCCAGGGCAACCACCTCCCGCAGCGTGGTCCGCCCTTTCTCGACCACGTAGTAGCCGGGGTACACCACCTCGCCGAGAATGCGCACCGTGCTGCGGGCATTGTAGCCGGGCATCTGGTGGACCACCAGCCAGTCCTCCGGCTGGAGCGGCAGATCGGCGGTGGCATCGCCGGCCAGGATGCGCTCCAACTCCACCGGCACCACCGTGCGCCGCCGGTGCCCGCCTTCGTAGCGATAGAGAACCGCCGTGCCCGGTTCATAGGCCGCGGTCACGCCTTGCGCCAGCGTCAGCAGATTGCTCACCCGGTCACCGGCCACGAACTCGAAAAACGAGCCGCTGCGCTCCAGCGCGCCCACCACGCTGAGCTCACCCAGCCGCGGCGGCACGATGACCAGGTCGCCGTCGGCGGCATAGGGGTTCATCGCCGAGTCGCCGGTCAGGCCGAACAGCTCCAGGTCCACGCGACGGGTGAGGCTGTCAAGACCGCTGTAGTCACTGGTCTGCCCCACGGCCCGCAACTGCTCCCACGCACGGGCGCTCACTTCGCCCCGCCGGGCTACGCGGATGTTGCGGCGCGAGGCCCGGCTGCCCAAACCGCCGGCCCGGTTCACGAGCTCACTGATCCGCTCGACGCCATTGGCAGTGACCACTCCCGGTTGGCCCACCACCCCCACGACGGTCACCGGGAAGGTACGCAGACGGCTCAACTCGACCGTCACCTGGCCCTGGCGGAAACTGCGATGGAACGCCTCCTCAACCGCTCGGCGGGCCTCGGCGAGGCGCAGGCCGGCGACCCGCACGCTGCCGACGCCAGGGACCAGCAGGCCGCCCTCGGCCATGACTTTGGAGGGGTAGGGTTCGGGAGCGCCGACGCTGTACACCACGAATTCATCGCCCGGCCCCACGACGTACTGGCCGCTGGCGAGCACCTCGTGGTACGCGTCCAACCCGATCATGGGCACGCCGCCGCCGCGCTCGCGATCGGTTTCTTCAGTCGGCGTTGCCGGCGGCGCGACGACAATCGTCGGCGCCTCCGTCTTCTTGGTCTGTCCCCAGGCCGATGTCAGTGACAGGCAGGTGCTCAGCACTGCCGCTAGTGCGCGCCCACGGTATCCCATGTCCCCTCTTCCTTCTCGGCTCCAGCCCAACCCGGCCGCCGTCGGGTCGTCTAGCCGCCGCACCCAGCCTCGACGGCCCCACGCTGCCCCCGGGTCGTCGCCGACCCGCACCGCCGCGACCCTCCCGCATCCAGCCCGGTAAGCGCGTCGACCAACTCGCCCGCCAGGCTGTCCGCCAGCGCCAGGCCGGAGCCGGTCAACGCCAGGCTATCAGCCGTCAAGCGGACCCAGCCGGCATCGATCCAGGGCCCAATGCGGGGCGACCGAACCAAGCTCTCCCCTTCGCCGGGATGCAGACGCACCCCATCGGCGGTGCGCAGGGACAGCCAGAGCTGCTCGCGAAGCGCGCTGGGGGCGTCCAGTTGTTCGGCCCCGGCTTCCGGCGACTCGCCGCGCGTGACCCGCTCGATGTACCCGGGTATGTCATCCGTGTTCCACCACCGCCGGCCGCCAAAGAAACTGTGTGCCGCGACGCCCAGGCCAAGGTAATCGGCGCCGGACCAGTAACCCCAGTTATGGCGGCATCGGCAGCCAGGCCGGGCGTAGTTGGATACCTCGTAGTGTTCGTAGCCGGCCTGCGTCAGGATCGCGTGCGTCAAGTTGAACAGGTCGGCGTCCAAGTCCTCGTCCACCGCCAGCACCTCGTGGCGTCGCGCTCGAGCCGTCAGGTCAGTGCCCTCTTCCCACGTCAACCCGTACGCGGACAGGTGCTCAGGCGCCAGCGCCAGGGCCTGGTTCAGGCTCTGCCGCCAATGCGCCAGGGAGGCCCCGGGAAGGCTGAAGATAAG
>CAITNQ010000041.1 GCA_903893785.1 uncultured Gemmatimonadota bacterium | reverse complement strand
GGCTGAATGCGGGAATTGGAGGCAGCGCCGGCAACGGGAGACCCTTGCGTGCCGCTGCGATGATGCTCCCGAGGCAGTCGAGAGCCACCGCACCGCGACGGCGGCAGGTTTCGATCACACTGGCCAGTAGCGCATAGGCGCGGGAGCCGACTTCACTGCGGGTGCCATGACTGATGCGGCGGGCAATCACATAGTGGCGCAACGCCCGTTCGGCCTCATTGTTCGTTAACGGCAGTGAGGGATCGGACAGCGGTCGCAGGATCACCTCCCAATCGAGCAGAAACTCGCGGACCACGGCACGTAGCTTCTCGTGCGGATCATCCCGATGCCGTTCCAGGGTGTGTCGGAACGTCTCGATCGCTGTCGCGTATTCGCTCGCCAGCGTACCCGGTGGGACGGCCGACGCCCGGGCCCGATAGATCGCCTCTTGCAGTCCCGAAAAGGCGGCGTGGAGTTGCTGGCCGATCGCCGCCACCCGCCGATGGGTCGATTCGCTCAAGCCGACCAACTTACGCATCAGGTGCGCCCAGCAGCGCAGCCGGTTGGGATAGGACCGGTAGACGCGGTAACCATCGGTCATCAACGCGCCAGGGAACGTCGCCGACAGTACGTTGGCAATGATCTCTTGAGTGCGATAGCCGATCTGGTACAACACCGTCTCGGCGGTGACGAATACCCACAGCCACAGCGCTTGGCCCGCTTCCCGCCACGACGTTTCATCAGCATGGACAAGGGCGGCGCGTTCAATCGCCGCCACCAGCTCCGCTTCGAGCGGCGCCACCGCCCGTCCTGCCTCGCGAAGGGTGTGGTCGATCAGCCCCGTGGACACGTTAAGCCCGAACAACTCGGCGAGTAAGTCCTTGACCTTGGTCCGCGATAACCGATAGCGCACCGTCAGCAGCACCACGACGGACGCCAAACGGGGCCCCAACAACCGCCATTCGCCGAGACTCACGTTCTCCCACAGCGTATCCGGTGGTGCTTGGTCATGGCCGATACGGGTGTGATGACCGCACCCACACTCCGCCTCGTGGAGAACCGTCCGGGTCACGCCGAGCTTCAAGCCGGCTTCGCCCGGCGCTAGCGACACCCAGTCGATGGTATCCCAAGCGGTGTACGCCCGTCCCTTGACCAGGAGCCGTGTGCCACAGGCCGCGCACACCTCAGGGTGACGGTGAACCACCTCATGGACCAGCAGCGACTGGGTCCGCCCGTGCCCGGGGAACCCCTTGGCTTCCCAGGCTTCCGTCCCGAAAGTGACTCGGCCGGCGGTACCTTCGGTGAGGTCATCACTGCGTCCATGCCGGCGGCAGTTGGCGAGTCCGTCGCCCGAATTCTACTGTCCCCCGCCTCCTCCGCGTCGGGCTCCGTGGCTAACCGACGCCGGTTCTCCCACGGCGGCCGACTGCCCGGCGGGCAGGAACTGTTCCCGGAAGGCTGGTTGAGCCGATCCCGCGCCTCCTTCAGATCGTCCACGACCCTTACCAATACGGCGCGCGCCACCGGCTCCGGCAGGCTTTCCAGCCATGCCTCGTCCATCTGGCATAAATCGAAATCGATCAGTTGCGGCATCAGTGGTCGGGTTACTCGGTGTAAGACTCACATTATTGATGAATAGTTAGTCGCTGTGGGGCGCTCTATCGAGGGGTACTGAATGATTGCTTCGAAGTGCTCCTAGCCAGTATTATGATAAACCCCGCTTTCATTCCCTTGGAGGTGGGTTTAATTTATTGTACATCAACAAGGTTAAAACCCAAGGCAATTGCATCAAGCAACCGATTGTAATCCCAACAATTTCTGTCTATAAGCATCATCGGTACTGGCCAAGATGCGGCGGGTCTTGACGCCGGCCTTGACCGATTTATCTTGGCGGAACAGGTTCAACGCCATGCGCCGGAAGATCGAGAAGTTTTCTGCCGCGTTGCCCACCCGCATCCGGGACTGGTCTTCGCCGAAGGTGACGTCCAACGACCAGTGCAACTGATTTTCGATGCCCCAATGGCCCCGTGCGGCCGGGCCGAGGGTAGCGGCATCAGCCAGGCGTGAACAGAGGTAGTAGCGGCGTTCGCGGCTGACCTGACCTTGCCTGTCGCGCTGGGCCTCAACCATCACCAGGGCCTGAAGGCCCGGCCAGTCTTGACGCAGGGTGCCGAGACTACTCAGGTCCGGCGTGACCACGCAG
>CAITNQ010000040.1 GCA_903893785.1 uncultured Gemmatimonadota bacterium | reverse complement strand
TGGCGTCAGCTGAGGGTCAGGCCGCGCTGGCCAGGGCCCTCACTGCCACGCGCCAGCGCGCGGCACGGCAGGGGTATAGGAGATGCGAGCGGTCGTGGCCCACCCCGGCGCTCACGTTCGCGCGCCGCCAAGACGAGGCGATGATCGGATGTCGAACCAACATCGCCAAAGGCCGCCCGAGCGGCCGAGCGGGTGTATGGGCCGGTGACCGAGCACCATCTGTTGCGGGCGGCGAATGCCCATGTGCGCCCGGAGTTGACTACCGAGGAACTGACCTCCGCGGCGGGGCAACTGGTCGTCCACTTACTGCAGGTGCAGCGGAAGTCATGGGCGTAGTTGCTTGAGCACGCGGCAACGACGCCACCCGCAGCACATCGGCGGACAGAGCCATCCCGCCGGGATGGCTCTGTCCGTGCTACAGGTCCTTGTCGCCGTCCAGGTGTGGGCCGGGTCTACTTGCCCAGCGCCTTGATGGCCACCAGGCGCAGGCCGATGTCAGAGGAGCGGGTGGTGCCTTTGTAGGCGTTCACCCGGATTCCCGCGCTGGCCACCAGACCGGCCTTGACGCGGTAGTTGACGTAGGGTAACACATCGATGCTCAGGTCGTCACCGATATTGCTGGTGTTGGTGCCGACGATCACGTCGACATAGCCGGTCATCGCCTTGTCAAGGACCTTGCTCGATTCGAGCTCAAGGTTGACCTTGGCGCCCTCAGCGACATAGCCCTTGCCCAGCCCCACCTGCAGCAGCGCATCGACGTTCACCGAGTTCATCTGCCGGCGTTCCATGATACCCAGCGACACACCGGGGTCATTGGTGCCGCCGATGGGCAGCAGTAGGTCCACCGTGGCGGTCCGCTTTCCGGCCAGGGCGTACTTGGCGCCAATCAGGGTCGAGGCGAGCGCGTCCCCGCCGTCGCGGAGAAAACCGAAGGTGCCGCGGGCACCGACCTCAAGCTGTTTGCTCACGGAGTACTTGCCGGTAACGAACAGGTCGCTGGCGCTCCCCATGTCATCACTGATCAGACCGGCGTCGATTACCTTGGTCAGCGCCGCGCCCGGCAGCGTGTAGAACGGGTCGTATCTGAGCGGCGCGTCGCTGGCACGGACCTGGGCGGCCCCGATGATACCGATCGCGGCGGCAGCAACAAGAGCGATACGCATAGACTGGGTACCTTCCATCTTGGGTGAGCGTGCGGTGGATCAGCGGGGCGCGGTGCCCCGCACGAGGCGTCAGCAACGAACAGCAGGCACCTGCAAGGACGCCTATGACACCGGAATAGCCAGACCCGACCCAGAGATTTCCTGGCGTTGGGGTCCGGCAACGCCGGCCGGAGGGCTTCGGGCATGCGACCGGCCCGTCACCGACGCGGCGCAGGTGAGGTTCCTGTCAAAGTCCGCTTGCCTGGTGCGGTACAGTGACTCCGCACCGCCGTCCGGGGACAGCAAGCAGACAGGGATCTCCTGGATCGCCCGCACCTCGCGCCGGCGATCACGGCTCCATGCAAAGGGTCGGCAAGACCTTGGAGTGCCGCAAGGGTTCGGCGCAACCGGCGCCAGTGTTCCGCGTGCTGCGGTCACTCGTCGCAGACGCGGCGCAGGTGCGCCGCCTCGCTGTGGAACCGCTCAACGAGGGCAATGCGGTCCTGGGCTGCTCGTTCGAAGGTCTGCCGTTGCCGTCCCCCTTCTGGGCGGTGAGCAGGCAACTGGCCTGGTCGGCCGAAAGCCGTGACCGGCGGCGGCCGCTTCGGCCGCGGTGGCATAGCCGAGGTGCGCGATCAGGTCGCCGTGTGGCAGGAAGAGGGCCGCATCAACCAACTCGCTCCAGCCCGTGGCGGCCTCCGCCTGTAGTCGATCACCGCCCGAGAAGCACGTGCTGAAATGACGCCACTGGTCAAGGGGCTTCGTCCAAAGCGGTAGCGTGCCCTGGTAATCGACGAAGTGGGCCAACTACTCCAGGGTCTCCCGGTTGGCGGTGACAAGCTCGTCACAGCGCACCAGCGGGCGCGGTGCCGGCCAGGGCTCTAGTCTTGCCTTGCCGCGGGGACTGGCGGTAGCCGATGGCTGGATGTGGTTCGCGCCGCGCATCCGCGACTTGGGCGACCAAGGGCTCTTCCGCCTCGAACGCTGGGATGACATGCTCCAGCTCGCCGGCTCCTTGAGGCAGGGGTGGGTGACGGCCTGGCAGCCGCCTTCTTCATCGGTAAGCTCCCGCCCTATCCGCGCCAGAGCGGACGCACTTGGGCGCTCCAGGAGTGCGGCCGCTTCCAGAGGACGCGTTCGGTTTCGGCGACGTTGACGTACGGTGGCTGCCCGACCTGCACAGGCAACGCATTTGTCTCGCCGCCTACCGTCTGAAATGCCCCCGCTGGCTCGGGGTGCAGGCGGTGCTGGAAGAGCGCGCCGGACGAGAGTGACGAGCCGTTGGTGCGGGCGCTGCAGCAGGCCCTTGCGGATTCCGGGACGGGTGCCGTTGGCGGCGGACTTCTACCACCCAAGGAAAGCAGACAGAGACGGCGGCTCACGGGTCGCCGAGGCCCCGGCGACCAGCCGGCCAGAGCCACGGATCAGACTGCACGCCCACCCCCACTGCGGCAGGGCCAAGCGGCAGGGCCAGGCGGCAGGCCGACTCCGTCCCGCGGCGTCGAGCGGCGCGGGAGTCGTCTGACGTGCGCTCATCGGTGCCAGCGCGTCTTACTTCACGAGCGCCATCCGCTTGACCGCGCGGGCGCCACCCGCCTGAAGCACAGCCAGGTAGACGCCGTTCCCGACAGGTGCTCCGGCTGCGTCGCAGCCGTCCCAGTTGGCCTGGTGCGCCCCGGCCACTTGGTTGCCGGCCACCAACCGTCGCACCAGCTGGCCGGTAACCCCGTAGACGCTCAGGGCCACGTCGCTGTCCTGCGCCAGGTGGTAGCGCACCGTCGTGCTCGGGTTGAACGGGTTGGGGTAGCAGTCCTTGAGCATGGTCTCCGAGGGCAGTGACACGCGCTGGAGCACCACCGGGGCCCCGTCGACGACCGCCAACTGGCCTGAGCCCGACAAAGCCACCGACGTGGTTCCCATCTGCAGGCGCCACGGGCTGTCTGCGGGCAGGTTCCACACCAGCGACCTAACACCTCCCTGCAGACGGAGCGGGTACACGCCGTCAACCGCCGGGACCTGCCGCGACCAAGTGCCTGCACCGAGGTCAGCGCGCACATCGAAGCGGCTCTCAGGAGGAAATGGGGGCAGCTCCACGATCTGGTCGACGGGAACGTCCAGCTCGATCGGCTGCGACCCGGCCAGCCCGAGCACCGAGAGCAGCGAGGCGCCGTGAGCCCGAGGCGTCGCGGCCAGCCCCTTGCCTGCCGGCGCCACCCGGCCGCTCAGATCGAGCACCGTCGCGGTCGCCAGGTTGATCCAGTACCCTTCGCCTGGCGCCAGGGTCGTCGCCAGTTGGTACCCCAGCGAGTCGCGGAACACGGACACGACGGCAGGGTAGGCGGTCTTGAGCGCGGCCACGGACAAAGGCGTGGCGCCAACACCGATCATGCTCCAGTGCGCCGGTACTCGCCGCACCAGAGCCGAATCAGGCCAGGTCGGCCCAGCCAGGGTCACGGTCGCGGCAGCTGGCAGGTTCACCCAGTACCCTTCACCTGGCGCCAACGCTGTCCGCTGCTCGTAACCGAGGTTGAACCCAAACAGCGAAAGAGCGGTCGGGAACGCGGCCGCTAGCGCCCCGTACCCGGCCTGACCTGGTAGCGAGACCATGTTCCAGCCACGTCGCAGGTTGAGCCCGACGTCCACGCTGCCCGCGGCCGTGTACTCGACCCTCAGGTCTACCGCCCCGGAAGCCGTCAGCTGCAGCTCGCTCTGCCCACGCAGGTCGGCATTCACCGCCTCGCCGTTGACCACGCCGCGAAGGACGAAGCGGCCCTCCGCCGGCAGACCGGCCCTATCCCAAGCCACAGCCACCAACCCGGGCGTGTCGCCGGCGCGGATGGCCAGCGTCCACACCAGGGTGGAGCTGACAGGGGCGGTGCTGCGGTAGTCATTCCAGGCGCCGTACGAGGTGCCGATGAGCCAACGGGCGTCAAAACGGGGGGCGGGTGCCGCCGGCGGCACCTCGGTCTCCCCAAGCAGCGGATCCAAGCCATCGGTAGCGCCGGCCACCTGCCCAAACCGCAGGGCGACTGCTTCGCTGTCGGAACCGGTCACGGTGAGGGGCACTGACCACCCCGGCTCCAATGCTGCGCCGACAGTGACGCGCACAGTGTCGGGCGCGCTGACCAAGAGGCCGTCGGTGACCACCAGTACCAGCGAGTACACCCTAGCTGCCGGCCCACTGCTGAAGGCAGGTTGAACCGTGTCAGCTCCGTTCAGCGTGACCCCGGCGGGACCCGTCCATTGGTAGCGCAGTGAGTCGCCGTCGGCATCGGAACTGGCACGCCCGTCCAGATGCACCAGAACCCCGACCTGCACGGTCTGGTCGGGCCCGGCATCCGCCACAGGGGCCGTGTTCCTGACCGGTATGGTTCCAGCAACCAGAGCCGACGTGGTTGGCGCAAGCGCTCCAGACGACGCCGTGAGGCGGAACGTGTCGCCCGAGTGAGCCACGTCATAGCGCAGGTCGCTGTAGGTGGCGGTGCCCGCCACCGGGACGGTCTGCAGCGTCCCCGACAGGGTGCCCCCGCCGGTCACCACCACGCTGCCTACCAGCACGGGTTGGGCGTAACCCGTATCGACCACCCCAGCCGAATCGACGGCCTCAATCACCGGCTGCGTGGCCAAGGAAGCCCCATTTGCCGCGCCGGCTGGTTCGCGGGAAAAACGCAGTCGGGTGGCTACTACATCGGCCCAGATGGCGGCAGAGGTAGCAGCGCTCGCGCCCGGGCTGGTGGCCTCCAGCGTGAACGCCTGGCCGTCGGCCGTAGCTCGGTATACCACGTTGACGAACGTTGCCACCCCACGGACGGCTGTGCGGACGCGCTCGCCTGCCAGGACGCCGCCGCCGCTGGCCAGGCTCAATGTGACCGCGCCGCCGAAGGTCGTGTCCACGACGCCGTTGGTCAGGCACGTCACCGCAGCGGTGAGTGGCGCGCCGCTGATGGCGCTGACCGGCGTTGTCGCGAAGCCAAGCACCGGTGGCGGCACCTCCAGCCGGATGTCGAACTGAGCCTGGTCGGCGAACACCACCGGGCCGCCGTACACCGCAGCCGCAACGTGGTTGATAGTGAAGGCAATCGCCTCGCCCGCTGAGGCCCCTTCATCCACCGTGGTCTCCGTGTCGTTGCCGTACACCACCATGGAGAACTCATCAGTGACCGCGACGGTGTACTCACCGCAGAGAACCCCCTGTGGGTCATAGGCGCGGATCACGTCCCCCGCCGCCAGCGACTGGCCGCGAAACCTGCTGCTCAGGCTGCTGTCGTATACGAATATGCTAGTCGCCGTCGGCGTCACACTCGCTTCGGACACTGCCGAGGTCGCGACAAGCCCTACCAGCGTTGACAGGACCCAACGGGCCCAAGTCTGCACTTCCGCCATGGTTCACTCCTCCTGATCTTCTTCGATGCAACCGCATGCCATGACCGCGGGACCACCCCGAACGCCAACGGCGGGCAGCAGGTCACTTGAGCAGCATCACCCGCGTCGTGTGTTCAGACAGGCCGGTCGACAACCGTACGAGGTACACACCGCTGGCGACCGGTAGCTGCCCATCGTCAAGGCCATCCCAAGCCACCGCGTGCGCGCCGGGTGCCTGGTACTGCCTGACCAGATTCCGCACGCGCTGACCGCTGAGGTTGTACACCACGAGCGACACCTCCGACGCCTGCGCCAGGTCATACGACACGGTCGTCTGCGCGTTGAACGGATTGGGGCGGCTCGGCCACAGCTGATCGGCCGCCGGCCGGGTGACGTCGTCGTTCGCCGCCGTGGCCACCTTGACGAGATCCAGTTCCACGACATCGTCGAACGCGGTCCACTGCACTTGCGCCACGCGGCTGCCGTCAACTCGTACGGTCAACCACTCGCCCTCGGCCGCACCTTCATCTGCCGTGGTTTCGGGATCGTCCAGATACACCGCCAGGGCACCGTACACGCCGGCTTCGGTCACCTCCGCAGCGCCGGCCACCTGCCCATCGCCATCGATCACGTCGACGAGGGTACCGACCGGCGCGGGCGCCGCGCCGAATCGCAGCCGGCCCCAGAGCCACATCCACTGACTTGTCGGGGCCACTTGGGTGCGGCTCTCGGCGGCCGACGCGGTTGCTTTGCCGGTCGACGCCACGGACGAGGACGGGTAGATTAACGAGCCGCTCGCCCCTGAGGCCAGCTTCAACCAATACCCGAGCCCGGGGGCCATGTACTTCATTGTGCTGACGAACGCGGGCTTCGAGGGGCTGTACAGCTTCGCCCCTGCACCCCCCGAGGAGTTGGGGTTGTGTCGAGCCGTCTCGAACCCGGTGACCTGCGTCACCCCCGACGGGATGGAGCTGACCGCGTGTCGGACCGAGTCCGTGAATGCCGGTAGGTACGCTACCAGGTTGGCCCCGACCGACAGGGGTATCGCCGTCTGCGGCGCCACGGTTATACCAGCGACCGTGAGCTCAACCGGGGCGCTGACCTTCACCCAGTACGCTAGGCGATGGTCGGTCATCTTGAGTGTGCTGACAAAGGCTGGTTTCGACGGGTTGTACAGCTTTGCGCCAACCCCCGAGCCCGTGTTCGGGTTGAGCGCGGCAGCCTCGAACCCACTCACCTGCAGGAGCACCGGCAGGATGGGCCGGACGATGGCGGCGATCGAGTCATTGGCTGTGTCGACCCGCCACGACACCAGGTTGAACCCGTTGGCCAGGTTGAGCACCTGCGTTGCAGGTGAACCGACCGCAGCCTCGGCAACCGTCACAACCACGGTGTCGGGGGCGCTGTCGACGGAGCCGTCGTTGACCACCAGCGTGAACAGGTAACGCCCTGTGGTCATGGGCGCGATGAAGGCAATCTCACGCGGGGCGGCTGCCGTCAGGGCAATGCCGTTCAGCGATGTCCACGAGTACGTCAGACTATCGCCGTCGGCGTCAGTGCTGGCGCCGCCGTCCAGCCGCACCGTCGCGCCAACAGTCACAGCCCGGTCCGGACCCGCATCGGAGTGAGGCGCCGTGTTGGCGGCGGGCGGGGCGGCCATCAGCAGCAGGCGGGCACCGATGTACGGCTCGTCGCGGTATCCGGGCGTGTAGTAGCTGCGCAGCGCCGACCGGGTGCCGTCGGCTCCGTAGGCGAACCCGCCGCCGCGATCGACGTGGTTCGAGCCCGTCTGCGGCCCCCGCGGGTCGGTGACCGGACTGCTGTCGTAAGGGCCCCACCAATCCTGAACCCACTCCCACACGTTGCCGTGCATGTCGAACAGGCCCCACGGGTTGGGCGCCTTGGTCGCCACGGGCTGGGCCCAGCGCAGGCCAAGCGCCCAGGCATTGGCGGAATACCAGGCGTACTGACCCAATTGCCCTTGGTCGTCGCCAAACGACCAGGCGCTGGTCGTCCCCGCTCGGCAGGCGTACTCCCACTCGGCCTCAGTCGGCAGCCGGTACAGCGAATCGCCGGTCGCTTGGTTCAGCGCATGCACCAGGTGTTGGACATCAGACCAAGAGATGCACACGGCAGGGTTATTGGCGCTGTCCTGCACGTAGTCGTAACCCACCCAGGGTCGGGTCGCCATCACGGAATACCACTGCGCCTGGGTGATCTCTGTCCTGGCCAGATAGTAGCCGCTGGTCAACGTCACCTGGTGGGCCGGCCCATCTGAAGCGTCGCCCATGGTGAACGTCCCCGGGGGCACCCAGCGGAAATCCATGGTCGCGCCACCTGGGAGGGCCACGGTCACGGTTGGCGACCCCGGCCCTGTCCGAACCGTGATGGCGGTCAGGGCGCTGTCCGTGGCACCGTAGCCGTCGGCCACGTTGAACTGGAGGCTGTGTGTGCCGACCTGGTCGGAAGTGGGCGTCCAGGTGAACACCCGACCTGAAAGAACCGCGCCAGTGGGGCTGCCTGTCGCTGAGTACGACAGGCTATCGGCATCCGCATCGCTAGCCGACAGGGCGATCGTCAACCGCTCGCCAACCGAGGCGGTCCGTTCAGCCACGGGCGCCAGTACCGGTCTGCTGTTGACGTTGATCAGTACTGTGGCTGCCGCCGCCGTGAGCGAACCATCGCTGACCGTGAAGGTGAAGCTGTCAGTGCCGTGAAAACCCGCGGCGGGCGCATAGGACGCGCTCGCACCGCGCAGGGACACGGTCCCGTGTGTGGGGTGTGCAACAACCGAGAAGGCCAATGAGTCGCCCTCGGGGTCGCTCCCCCCGAGTCCGATGTCGCGGACTACGCCGGGTTCCGTGGTCACGGCCTGCCCGTGGGCCGTCGGCGCCTGGTTGGTCACGGATCGGTACACGGGTACCCCGTATTCCGTTGATGCGACGGTCCCGTCGTGATCGTTGTACCCGCCGATCAGGTACACCTCCCCATCGATGGCCGCAGCAACCGCGCCGATGCGCGCGGTGGTCGTTTGGGTCAACGCGCGCCAGGTATCGGCCTGAGGATCGTATTCCTCGATCACGTTGACGTAGTTGGCGCCGTCAAAGCCACCGATGACGTACACCCTTCCTCCCATCACGGCGGCGGCCGCGCCGACCCGCCGATGACCCATTGACGCACGGGTTACCCAGGTGTCAGTGGCCGCCGTATACGACTCGGTGACGGCCGTTACCCCAGATGCCGCATCGTTCCTTCCGCCCATTACGTAGACGACATCGCCTACCACGGCGGTGGCCGCCCCGCCCCTGGCCGTGGGCATGGGGGTCCGGGTAGACCAGCTGTCGTTCGCCGGATCGTAGGCCTCCACAGCGCTAAACCCGAGCAGGCTGGCGTCGAGGCCCCCCATGGCATAGACCTTACCCCCTACTGCCGCGACACTTGGGCTTCGTCTGGAGGTCGGCATGGCACTACCCGTGGTCCATGCATCCGTCGCCGTGTTGTAGATCCTCATGCGGTCGTCGAAGGGATTGTGGACCGCGAAGATGCGGTCGCCGATGACAGCAGCACCACCCTCCGAAATCCCGTTACCGGGGAGTGCCGCGAGAGCGACATACTGGTCAACAACGGGATCGTAGCGGTAATGCTTGAGCAGCTGGGAGCCACCGATCACATGGATCCGGCCACCGTGGACCGCGACGGCGGATCCGGAAAGGGCGACCGGGAGCGACGCGCGCGACTGCCACGTGAAGGCCTGGACGACCGAGTCAGCGACGGCCTGGTACACGGCGGTCAGGGCGTGGTCGGAGTCCATGTGTACCGTTGTTGTCGGTTCAGTCGATCCGTCGGTACCGTCCAGTCGCCACCTGACGAAGGCGCTGCCGTCCACGCTCGTCGGTGCCGACAACGTCACCGTGGTGCCCGCCGCGTGGCGGCGCGTAAACGGGGTTGTTCCGGCACCCAGCCCGGCGCTGTCCGGGGGGTTGGCGTCAACGCTTATCCCGCCAGACGTGTTGACGGACACTAACCGCAACAGATACCAGGTGACACCTTCCAGGTAGGGATCGCCGTCGACCCAGATGTCGGGCTGTGCTGCACCGACCGTGACCGCTCTGGCTGCCGGGGTAACCCAACCGGCAAGCGCGCTGAAGGTGACTTCGTAGCTGCCGAGGGGCAGGCCGCCGACGATTTCGCCGCTGTGATGCCACTCGCCGCTGCCGGTCAAGCGCCACTGAGCTCCGGCATCTGCGGCCGCCTGTGGGGTGACGCTGACCCTGATTGATCCGGTTCGCTGGACCCGGAAGGACTGCAGGGGGCAGTAGGGTCCATCGCCTGCAGCATTGGCCACGTTGACTTGCCACCAGTAGCTCCCGTCGGTCAGCGACGTGGGGAAGGTCCACTGGCTCGCGGTGGACTCAGCCGAGTAGTTGAACCCGGGAACCACGTGTGTTGCAGCGGCATCGTCGTACACCGTCACCCGGAACCAGGTCTGATCAGCAACGTCCTGCCAGTCGAAGGTTGGTGTGCCGGTAGCCATGGTTGCGCCGCCAACCGGTGACAGAGGGGTCGGTGCCGCCGGCACACGCGTCGAGACGCGGAAGGACTGGAGCGCGCAGTAGGGCCCGTTGCCAGCCGCATTGGCCGCGTTCACCTGCCACCAGTAGCTCCCGTCCGGCAGCGACGTGGGGAAGGTCCACTGACTGGCAGCCGACTGCGCCGTGTAGTTGAACCCGGTAGCGATATGGCTCCCGGTGGCGTCATCATAGACCGTCACGCGGAACCAGGTCTGATCGGGCACGTCCTGCCAGTCGAACGTCGGGGTACTACTGGCGACCGTGGCGCCGCCGACGGGTGAAACCGGCGTTGGGGCGGCGGGCGGGTTGGACAGCACCACGAACGGCTGCAGGGCGCAGTACGGCCCATTGCCCGTGGCATTGGCCGCATTGACCTGCCACCAATACCGCCCATCCGGAAGGGACGAAGGGAAGATCCACTGGCTCGCCGCGGACTGAGCGGAGTAGTTGAACCCGGCAACGATATGCGTTCCTGCAGCATCGTCGTAGACAGTGACGCGGAACCAGGTCTGGCCAGGCACGTCCTGCCAGTCGAAGGTTGGCGCGCCGTTGGTGACCGTGGTTCCTGCTACTGGGAAGACCGGGGTAGGGGCCAAAGGGACGCCGGCGGACGGCAGAGCCAGTTCCAGGAACCGGGGGTACACACCCAGCAGGAGATCGGAGGTGCCGGAGAAGCTGTACCAGCGATCGCGCAGCGATTCGTCAAGGCCGCGGTTGTAATCCGAAAGCCTGTACGTTGCCTTGTCGGCGCTGACCTCTTCGACAAAGCCCACATGGCCATGGTCGCCTCCCACCCAGACCGCCAGCAGACCCGCCCTGCGTTTGTCCACTGGCAGCGTCGCCGTGTTCGTGTCATACCACGTGCCGCCCAGGAACGCCGGCCAGATCTTGGCGTCCCTCCCGGAAGTGTCCCAGAAAGCAGCAACGAATTGAGCCTTGACCGAGCTGGCGAGTTCACCGCGGTCGGCCAGTTCCACAACCCGGCCGTAGGCGTACCATGTGCATTGCCCGGCGAGTGCCGGATCGGTGACGTAGAAGGCGTTCTGGCTTCGGGCGTACACCGACGACGACCCCTTGGTGGCCAACTCGGTCGGGGTGAACGCAGTCGCGATGGACGGTAAGAGACAGGCCAGCACCCAGTAGATCGCAATCCTCCCGCGGCTGCGCGGTTCTCTGCACTTGTTCAGGCCCGTATGCTCTTCTGCCATGGCATCCCTCGTCGGCGACCTATCCTACTCAACTCAAGTCGGTGAACCGCGGACCAACCCACCACCGCGACCGGCGAGTCTGCACTGCAGCCCTGCGCAGCGTGCGGGTCTGCAGCGTGCCGGCAACGTGCCGGCCTGCCGCGCGTGGCAGCGCAAGCCTGTGCACGAATCGTGCCATCACAGCGGACCCGACCAACAACATCCTATCTACTTGGGGGAGTTAGGCTGGCGCGCGCCCTGCAGTCACTGGCAGCAAGGGCCGGCCAGCAGACTCGCTGTGCCATGGATGTGACGTCACATGGGCCATGGCACGCGGCACTTCGGCCGCGCGACCCGTTCGGCTGGCCCGGACCGCCGCGGTCGATCGGTGGCGGACGATCGCGGAGGCGCCGGCCACCGGGCCGACCGGACTGGGCGCCACGGCACTGGCAGTCGGCTGCCGTCCCGCAGGCTGACCCGAGCTCACAATCAGGCGCGCGATCGCCTGTCCAACGGCGCCCCCATCCGCAGGCAAGGCACTGTGCTCCAGTCGCTGGTGGTTCCGCTGAGATGGCCCCCAAAAAGCCGCCGGCCGCAGGGCCAGGTGACACTGGGCTCACGAACGCCGCCGCCGCGGGTCACGCGTCAGGCGGCGCAGCACCGGACGGGCTGCACCAGGGGCTTGGCACCGATCCAAAACAGCTGCCGCCGGCCGCGTCAGCGGCGGACTTCAATCATGTGCCCCGGGCGCGGCGGGTGCTCCCCTGGGCCCCCCTGCCCTGGGCTCTGCCGGAACCGGATCGTCGTCGGCGAGCAGGGCGCGCAGGGATCGGTCGGGATCGGTCAAGAACGCCGGGCCACCTGGTAGTGCTCGGTGTTCTTGTATGGCACCTGACGGGGGCCCTCTGGCCCCACCAGCAAGATGGCCGCGTCCGGATAGGCCATGATCAGCGGCGAGTGCGTCGCGATGACGAACTGGGAGGGGTGATACATGCTACTCGTATTTCGTCTTCGAGCCATGATCAGCGGCGAGTGCGTCGCGATGACGAGCTGCGCGCCCCGCCGCACATACCTGTCCAGCAGGACCAGGAACTGCAGTTGGCGGCTCGGGGACAGCACGGCCTCGGGTTCGTCCAGCAGGTGCATGCCCCTACTTGCCCTCGGCAGCCGGGTTTCGCCCGCGGCAGACGCCCTGCCTGTGCCCGGCGCGCGGAGAGCGCAGGTCAGCTGGCGGTGACTCAGGCAAGCTCCAGTTCCCGACCTAGGACGCGCACTACGAATTCATTGCCATTCCCCATCGCGGCCACCATAGCGCGGATGCGCGCCTTGGTCGGGACCGCCTGGCCGGTTCGTTCGGCCGCCGCCATGGTGCAGGCGTAGGCAGCCCAGAGGTCGGCGCCGGTGATCTCATACCCGTACCCCTGCACCAGCCAGTGCAGCGCCAGGAGGCCCGCGCCCAGGGCGAACGAGGGCTGCGCCTCGACGTGGTCGCGGGCCGCCCGCGTCAGCGTTCTGGGGTCGCACGGGGAGCTCGAAGCCAGCGCCAGAGCTTCGTCGAACAGCCCGATCTCCTTGGCCGCCGCGAACCACTTCGCCTCCTCGCCGGGGGTCGTCTGCACCAGGTCGGTCAGGATCACGCGGGCGGTCCTATCGGGGTACTTCGCGGCAACGGCCCGGAAGGTAGCCAGGTACGTACCGCGCCGGTTGGCCGTCAGGCCATAGCGGGTGTAGGCTTCCTCGGCCATGCCGGCGGCGAGCAGGATCTCCTCGCAGAGCTGGTCTACTTCCCAGTCGCTGGACACGGAACTACGACAGGCCTCGGCGTAGGCAATGGCGTCGGCCCCCCTCCCCTGCGCCGCCAGGGCTTTGACCGCCCAGCGTCGGTAGGGCCAGAACCGTTCCGCCTCGACCAGGCTGGCGATCTCGGTATAGCGCTCGGCCGTGAGCAGGGCGCTCAGGCAGGCTGACGTGCCGTGGAAGTACCCGCGCAGGTTCCGGTCCGAGCTGAGGGCCATGGTGGTCACGGCGATCAGTCGGTCCGCCCAGGCAGAAGCAACCGTCGGCGAGGCGCAGAGCTCCCCCCAGAAATCCCCCAGGCGCTCGATGTAGGGGATCTGATCCTCTTCCTTGGCCTGGAACAGTCGTTCGAGCCAGGCAGCGCGCGTTCCCGCGTCGGCCGGTGCGGCCGCGATCAGGGGCACGAGCTCGGCGATAGCGCGGTTCACGGCGGTGCCGATCGCACCCGATGAGCTGTCTACCTGCTCGAGCGCCGGCGACAGCCGTTCGAGGAACAGGACCGCGCCCTCGGCCGCGAGCACAGGATCGCGGCGGGCTACCTTCTTGATCTCGGTGACCGCCTGCTTCACCCGCGTGATCGCCGGCTGCGACTTCCAGCCGAAGGCGTGGCGACGAAAGCGGGGCTTGAACTCCCATGGGTAGGTCGGCTTCGCCGTCATGGCGACCACCGGATCGGCCATTGCTCTCGCATCGACGCTCTCCTGGTGCCAGGGCCCTTCGAGTCTGCCAGGACGGCAACCACGGCGGCGAGGGGGGGTGCCGCGGCCGCCGCGCAGGTCCCAACCGCCTCCCACTGGTGGCGGACGCGGCCTGCCTCGTGGCTGGGGGCGCCGCCGCGCTGCCGTTGCTCCCGGGGGCGGCCGCGACGACGACGACGGCGCCGACTCCACCCCGGCATCGCCGCGGGCGAGGGCGCCGTGTTGTGCGGGCGCCGGGACCGAAGCCGGCCGGGGCGGAGCCACCCCTGCCGGAGGACCGGCGCGGATCGCCGTCGGCAACGCCGGGTCGTCCCGTTGGTCGCCAACGGGCGAAAGGTAAGCAGCACGCAGCCGACCGCCAACCGTAGGCCGCCCGGCCCCGCGCCGCGTTCGGTCTGATATGGCCAACGTCTGCCTGCAGTGGCTGTGCACCACGGCCCCGTTCGGGCTCTGCTGCACCGTGGACGCGTGGCGCCTATGGGCCGAGGGGACGCTGGCACGCGTCTGCTGAAGGGGCCCTGCCGGGACAATCCCCTTCCCAGCGATCGGTACCCGCGACGCGTCTGGCGGCAGCCCACCCTCAAACCGCACGGGACAGACCCACTTCGGCTCTACCTGCCCGGTATCGCGTCGGGACTCGCCGCTCCGCGGCGCCGAGACCTGGGCCGCGGCCGCGGCTCGCGCTGGCCGGTGCGGGCCGCGCCACGGCCAGGTGGCGTGGCAGGAACGGCGCCGAGGCCCCCCGGCGGGCGGGCCGTCACCGCTGGCGGGGGGCAGTACCAGGGCCCGGCACACGGCCGCCAGGGTCCTTGCCGGGTCAGCGGCGGCGGCGTAGAGTACCGGTCGCCGGCCAGGAGGCATGGCCCGCGTCGGCCGGTAGCCGCCGTCCGGGCGCAGCAAAGCAGGGATCACGGGGAGGCGATCGATGAGCACGGTCCTCATGCACACGGGCACGCTGGAGCTGGAACTGCAGGGCGAATCGACGGTCGCCGGCAATGCCTGGTATGCCGACAGCCTGCTGCGGTTCAGCGATGGTTCGCTGTTGGCCCGGGCGCAGACCTGGCGCAAGCCCACGCCCGACGGTGCGGCCACCTGCCAGCGGGTGTCCTGGGACCAGGGCGACACCTGGCACCCCTGCCCGGCGAGCGCCGCGCAGGACCACGGCAGGGCAGCGATTCCCTTCATCGGAAGGCGACAAGATGGTTCGCTGATCGGCTGGTCCGGCGCCTGGACCATCGACCGAAGCGGGCGGGGTCGACCCGGGCGCCCCGACAGCCAGTCCATCGTCAGAGCGCCCTCGCTCGAGGCGCTCGCCCAGGGACAGGGTGTGACGACGGAGGCGGCCGTCCATGTCCCCTATCTCGTCCCTGGCACCGGCGACGACCTGAGCGAACCGCCTTCGTACTTTGTCGGCAACTGGGGCCAGATGGTGGAGGCCGAGCACGGGTATCTGCTGCAGGCGGCGTACTCATTTCTGGCCTACGACCGCGCGCCGCGGCTCTGGCAGAACCAGGCCGCGCCGGCGTGCCAGTACCGCACCTACACGCTGTACTCGCAGGACGACGGCGCCAGCTGGCACTACCTGTCGACCATCGCGGCTTCGGGCCTGTATCCGTTGCCGGCGCAGGCCGAGGGTTTCTGCGAGCCGGACCTGCTTCATCTGGGAGCCGGTCGGCTGCTGTGCGTGATGCGGACCGGCGGCAATCCCGCCGGCACGCACATGGAACGCTATACCCCGCTGGCCGCCTGCCACTCGGAAGACGGCGGGTTGACGTGGACGTCGCCGGCCCTGGTGGCCCCGTTCGGGGTCAGCCCCATTCTCCTGCAGATGGCCGACGGGCTAGTGGTCTGCCTGTCGGGACGGCCCGGTTTCTTCCTGACCTTCAGTGCCGATGGCGGCCGTACGTGGTCGCCACCGCACTGGCTCACTGAGTCGCACGGGGCCTGGGGCACGTGCTCCAGCGGCTATGGGCGGCTCATCGAGCCCGAACCGGGTGTCCTGGGCGTGGCCTACGACGAACCTGCCGCGGACGGTGATGGAACACAGATGACCGTGAAGTACCGCCGCTACCGGCTGGTCAGAACGCCGTAGCATTCCGGTGGTCCGGCAGCCGGCAGCAGGCCCCTTTACCTGCCGCGCCTGCAGCGAGTTCGGTCACGCGTCAAACAGCGCGCAAACACACGCGAGCGCGCGATCACACGTGGGTAGCCACGCCGGGTTCAGGCCGGGTCCCCGCCGGTTGGCGGCGCCCATGGTCGCGGCCGGCCCGACCGCTGTCCGAGAGGAAGGTGAGCATGCTGCTCCAAGCCATCGACTGGGTATCGATCATCGGGTACTTCGTCATCTCGCTGGCCATTGGGGTGATCGTTACCCGTCGGGCGGGGTCGAGCGTCTCGGAGTTCTTCCTGTCGGGACGGACCATGCCCTGGTGGCTCCTCGGCGTCTCCCTGGTGGCCACGACCTTCTCCACCGATACGCCCAACGTGGTCGCCGACATGGTGCGCACGCACGGCGTGGCTGGCAACTGGCTGTGGTTCCCCTTCGCGATGACCGGTATGCTCACCGTGTTCGTCTACGCCAAGCTGTGGCGCCGCTCCGGCGTTCTCACGGACCTGGAGTTTTATGAACTACGCTACAGCGGCCGGGGCGCGGCCTTCCTCAGAGGCTTTCGCGCCGTGTACCTCGGTCTGGTCTTCAACATCATCATCATGGCCTCGGTCTCCTTGGCGGCGATCAAGATCGGCGCCGTGATGTTCGGCTTCTCGCCGGCGCAGACGCTGATCATCGCCGCCCTGGTCACCGTGGTCTACAGCGCCCTGGGCGGCTTCCTGGGCGTGCTGATCACCGACTTCTTCCAGTTCGGGGTGGCCATGGCCGGCTCGGTCTACGCCGCGGTGTACGCCGTCAGCCTGCCGCAGGTGGGCGGCCTGACGCGGTTGATGGCGCACGACGGCGTCCGCTCCAAGCTGTCCCTGCTGCCCGACTTCAACCACATGGACGCGGCCATCGCCATCTTCATCGTCCCGATGGCGGTACAGTGGTGGGCGTCGTGGTACCCCGGCAGTGAACCCGGCGGCGGCGGGTACGTGGCGCAGCGCATGCTCGCCGCCCGTTCCGAGAAGGACTCGGTCGGCGCCGTGCTGCTGTTCAACGTCCTGCACTACGCCCTCCGCCCCTGGCCGTGGATCCTGGTGGCGCTGGCGTCGATGGTGGTGTTCCCGGACCTGGCCTCCCTGCGCCAGGCCTTCCCGCACGTCGACCCCCGGATCGTGCGCAACGATCTGTCGTACCCGGCCATGCTGACCTTCCTGCCGGCGGGCGCCCTCGGGGTGGTGGTGGCGTCGCTCATCGCCGCTTACATGTCGACGATCTCGACGCACCTGAACTGGGGCTCGTCGTACATGGTTAACGACTTCTACGGCCGCTTCCTACGCCCCAAGGCGTCGCAGCGCGAACTGGTGGCGGTGGCCCGCGTGTCCACTGGCCTGCTGATGGTGCTCTCCTGCCTGCTGGCCCTGGTGATGCGCAACGCCCTGGACAACTTCCACATCATGCTGCAATTCGGTGCCGGCACGGGCCTGATCTTCATTCTGCGCTGGTTCTGGTGGCGGGTTAACGCAGCCAGCGAGATCTCGGCCATGCTGGTCTCTGGTGCCATGGCCCTGTTCCTGCGGTTCGGATACCCCCACCTGGGCTTGCCTCTGCTGAATGAATGGCAGTCGCTGGTCCTCGGAGTCGGCGTCACCACTGTGTGCTGGGTGGCCGTGACGTTTCTCACGCGTCCCACCGACGAGGCGACCCTGCGCCGCTTCTATCGCCTGGTGCAACCGGGCGGCCCGGGTTGGCGACCGGTGACCGCCCGCGCCGCGGCCGCTGGGGAGCCCCTCGAAGCCCCGGGCACGGGCTGGGATGTTCCGACCGGACTGGTCTGCTCGATACTCGGTTGCGCCCTCATCTGGGGGGCGGTACTGGGCAGCGGGTATTGGATCTACGGGAACTACGGACCGGCGATCGTTCTCACGGTGGTGTCCGTGGTGTCGGCTGGTGGTCTGATGGCTCTGTGGGGGAAGCTGAACACCCGCGAGGCACCGGCGCCCAAGGCGTGAACAGCGCCGGACGGGGCGTCGCGCCTCACCCGCCCCGACGACTCCCGCGAGCCGGCGCCCGCCGCGGTCGCGGCCGTACCCGTGGTCTGAGCGCGCTCCGGGTTGTCCGCTCCGCCTGAGGTGCGCTCCGGGTGCCCGAGCGTGCGGGCGGGCGTCGACCGACGGAAGACTTCAGGGCGCCCCAGGCCTGGGGCGCGGGCCGGCGGAGAACGTCAGGGATCCCCGGGCCCAGGGCGCCAACCGACGGAAGACTTCAGGACTTCCCAGGCCTGGGACGTCGACCGACGGAGGACGTCAGGATTCCCCGGGCCCAGGGCGTCGACCGACGGAGCACTTCAGGACTTCCCGGGCCTGGGGCGACGCCGGATTCTGAGTCGTACGCCGGCTTTCAGGGCTCGTCCGCGGGCGGCGGCAGGAACGCCGCAATGAGGGGGTCGACCCGGGCCCAGTCGCCGTCCTCGGCAAACGCCGCGGCTTCGGCCGGGGTGGTGTCCTCGGTGGCAAAGGCACACTCGTCGTGGCCCAGGACCATGCAGCGCGTGTGGATCAGCTTGCGGCCGGGATCCGCGGCCATGGTCTTGGCCGCGTCCACCAGGCAATACAGGCTGCCCAGCACCGGCTCGTCCAGTTCGAGCATCACCTTGCCCAGTTCGCACAGGTCCGGCCGACCCTCGCGCCGTTCCCAGAAACCGTAGTCAGGCAGGCTCTGGTGACCCTGAGCCGCCCGGGCCGCCACGGATTGACCGTACCGCTTGACGCTGTCCAGAATGAGCTGGCGGGCTTCGCTCCAACCCAGCCGGTCGACCAGGGTGCGGGCGTACGCCAGGTGCATCAGCGCCAACCGCTGGACGACGATCTTCACCTGGCGCTCGGCTTCGGACAAGGGCACTGAAGGTTCCTGGCTCATGGATCCACCTCACTCGGCACGACGGTGATCTGCAGGGCGGGCACGAGAGCTCAGCCCAGAGCGGTGAAAACCTCGCGGCCGCGCCGGAAGAGCTCGATGACTTCCTGACGCTGGCGGTCGTTGCTGAAGCGACCGCGATGGTTCACCCACGCGATCGATTCGTCAATGGAGCGCCGGAAGAGGGCCGCGGCTGCGGGTCGGCTCAGCGGCGGGGTGCCGCAGCGGACCCAGATGGGGCTGGTGTGGGCCCACAACGAATGGCCGAAGCTGTCGCGGCTATGGCCCCATAGCCGCGCCGCCAGCCACCCGTCCCGGTCGCACCGCACTGCCTGGCGCTCGTGCCCCTGACGCCGGCCTTCGGGCCATTCCCACCGGTGGACCACCCCGCCGTCGGCCACCAGTTCCACCCGCTCCACCGGGTAGTGCGAGGTGAACGAAACCTCGACCTCCACCTGTCCCCCGCCCGGGCGCTCGACGGTCTGCCCGAGGCCCTGCCCGTCGAGGGTCAGATCGAGGACCGGGCCATTGGTGATGAAGGTGCGGCCCGCCTTCATGCCCTCAAGCCAGTCCTGATAGGAAAACGCGCCGCGGGTTTGGACGTAGACCCGGTTGTTAGAGCACACGAACCAGTCGGTACCGGTCGAGGCCGGCAGGCGGAAGCCGCAGTTGAGCATGGCGTACCACAGGTCGTATTCCGGATCGCCCCAGAACGGGTCGAACAGGTTGAAGGCGTCGAGCTTGCCCAGGGCCGCGGCCACCGGCGCCTCCATGCCGCGACCGTTGTGGCACCAGATCACCACCCCTCCCTGGTCGCGCGCTTCGTCGCAGCAGAAGCACAACGGCGGGTAGTCGGGGTCGAACTGGGAAGCCAGGATGTGGCCGCGGCTTACCGGCTGCACCAGGTTGCGCAGCCGCAGGAACATCACGTGCCCATACCCCATGCCCCACGGCGAGCCCTCGCCGTAGTGGCGGTTCTCCTCGCCAATGTCGAGAGCGTGGTGGGCGGTGGTGAACTCGTTGAACATGCCGATGGGGTACTTGTTGCTGGCATAGGGGAGCTGCCGGCGATCGAGCACGCTGACCACGGTGACGTGGTACCCCTCCACGCTGCAGTCGACGGCCAGCCGGTCGTCGGGCCGCGTCTCGTGCTCGTCGTAATGAATGTGGGTGTTACCAGGATACCACCCGTGCTCCGCCGGGCGGCACCAGCGCCGCAGGCGGATCTCGATCTCGATCGTGCCCTTCTCGGGCACGTCCACGACCCGCCGCGCCGGCTCGTACTCGGTGCCTTGCTCGACCAGGATGTCAGTCCGGCCGCGCGGCGCCGAAACCTCGAACTCGCCGTCGCTGAAGAAGAAGGGCGTGCCTGGTCCGCGCTTGAGCAGCGCCGCGGCCGGATGGACGAAGGAGCCGGACGAGGACAGCACGTGGATCTTGGCGTCCAGGCGGGTGCCGGCGGTTTCGTCGATGAGGGTGCCGCGCAACAGTCCCATGGGCCGATCCGATCGATGCCGGCCCGGGAACGCCACCGACGCCGATGGCGGTCAAAGACCGGGAGGCGGAACCGCCTGCACGTCGGCGGGCAGGGGCCAAGATAGGCAGGCCGGCCCGGTCGACACAAGAAGCGCGCTGTCTCGGCCCGGCCGGGGCCACGTCGGGACCAGACGGCCTGGTATCGGTTCGGCACGAGTGCGAATGGACGGTCGGGCCAGGACTACCGCCAGGCCGGCAGCGCGCCTTGACCGTTGGATCACGGCCTCCAGATTCAATGCTACGCACCCCTACCTTAGGAGGTAACCGTGAAACCATCGCGATGTGTCCTACCCGCCGTCCTCAGCTTGGGCGCACTGCTGGCCGTGGCCGCACCCGGCCAGGCCCAGCCGACGACGCAGCCTGCCCTGGTAGCAGCGTACGGCAGCCTGGCCGACGCGATAGTGGGCACCAAAGCAGCGGAGAAGCAGCTCGTCCTCGCGATCTTGGCGGCCACCCATGAGCAGGCGGCCGTGGTGGAGACCCGCGCCCGGGCGGCCCTCCAGAGCGGCGGCGCGGCCACGGCCGATCTGCAGACCCTGGCCGCTCTGGTCAGCCAGCTGGCCACCGAAGGCGACGCCGCCGTAGGTGCGGTTCGCAAGCGCCTGCTCGAGCAGGGGCACCACCATCACAGCTCGGGCGAGCAGCAGGGGGTGTACGAAGAAGGATACGTGGTCGTGACCCGGGAGGCGAAGAAGGCCCTGATGGCGGCGGCCACCGAGATCGGCAAACTGGCCACCGCGCCCGGGGCATCGGGTGTGGCCGGGCTGGACGCGCAGTGGCAGGCGGTTGAGGGGCTGTACGGCCACCTGACCTCGGGCGGCCAGCACTGACCGCACGGCTGCAACCGAGCGACCGCCGGACGCGCAGCGGGGCGAGAGTCGCGGCTCTGGCGACGGCTCTCGCCCTGGTCCTGACAGCCCCGCGGCCGGCGGCGACAGCACCCGCGGCCGGCGCCCGCTTCCACTTCGTCGACGTGGCGGCCGAGGCCGGGCTGGACCGCGTCATCCTGGCCGGCCGGCCGGGCAAAGATCACCTGCTGGACTCGGCCGGCAACGGCGTAGCCTGGCTCGATTACGACGGCGACGGCCAGCTTGACGCGTACCTGGTCAACGGATGGCGGGTGGCCGGGCAGCAGGTCGTCGAGCGGGGCAAGAACGCGCTGTACCGTAACCGTGGCGACGGCACCTTCGTGGACGTGACCGACGCCACCGGTACGGGCGGCAATGGCCAGTGGGGGTGCGGCGTCGCGGTGGCCGACTACGACGACGACGGGCGGCCCGATCTGCTAGTCACGCAGTTCGGGGCCAATCTCCTGCTGCATAACCAAGGCAACGGTACCTTCGCCGATGTCACCGAGTCGGCCGGTGTGCAGGTGCCGACTTGGAACACGGGGGCAGCCTTCTTCGACGCCGACGGCGACCGGCATCTCGACCTGTACGTGGCCGGGTACGTGCAGGCCACCATGGACGAGGTGCTGGCCACGCGGCCGACGCTGCCGTGGAAGGGGGTCGCAATGGTGGCGGTCGGGCCCTTCGGATTGACCGGGGCTGTCGACCGGTTCTTCCTGGGCGACGGCGCCGGCCACTTCCGCGACGCCACCGAAGCCGCCGGTCTGACCGACCGCGCACGGGCCTTCGGCTTCGCCGTGCTGGCGACCGATGTCGACGTGGACGGGGATCCGGACCTTTACGTCGCCAACGACTCTGACCCCAACTACCTGTACCGCAACGACGGCACCGGCCGGTTCGAGGAAGTGGGCCTGTGGACCGGGGTAGCCTTGGACGGGGGCGGCCGGGCGCAGGCCGGCATGGGTGCCGCGGTCGGCGACGTGAACGGGGACCTACTGCCTGACCTGGTGGTGACCAACTTCGCCGAGGATGCCACCACGCTGTACCGCGGATTGGGCGGGGGTCTGTTCGAGGACGCCAGCGCCGAGTGCGGCATTGCCGCGCCCACCTACATGTCGCTGTCCTGGGGCACGGTCCTGGTCGACCTGGACCGGGACGGCGATCAGGACCTGGTCATCGCCAACGGCCATATCTACCCCCAGGTGGACCAGCACCTGGAAGCCGACCACGCGTACCGGCAGCGGAACCAGCTGCTGGCAAACGACGGCACGGGCCACTTCGCCGATGTCACGGGGTCAGCCGGGCCCGGGTTCGCAACCGCCCACTCCAGCCGCGGCCTGGCTGCCGGCGACTACGACAACGACGGCGATCTGGACCTCCTCATCAGCCACCTGGACGAAGCGCCCAGCCTGCTGCGGAACGACTCGCAGGGCGGCAACTGGCTGACCGTGGTCTTGCCCCCGAGACCTGGGGATGGGCCGGAAATCGGCGCCCGGGTAACCGTGAGCGCAGGCGGACGGCGGCAGGTAGCCGAGTCGGCCAGTTCAGGCTCGTACCTGTCGGTGAACGACCCGCGGCTGCACTTCGGCTTGGGGGCGGCGGCCACCGTCGACAGCGTCGAGGTCAGGTGGCCCGATGGCTCCCGCACCGTGCGCCGGGCGCTGGCGCCCGGTCGCTTCCTTGACATCGAGCGGAGGCCCTGAGCGGCCACCCAGCCGCCCGCCTTCGCCACCGCGACCTGTCGCCCCAAACCATCGAGTCGGCGGATACCACGGCCGCACCCGGGCCACCCGGCGCCGGCCGAGGCCGCGCCGCTCACTGCCGGCCACTCAGGTCAGCCTGGCAAGGGTACAGCGACGCGACCAGAGGCGTGGACGGGGCGGTTGACGTCGGTAAGGAATCCGGGCCAGGCGGCGGGGTTGCCACGCCGCGCACCGCGGACGGCCATGGGTGGCTCGCCGCTCCGAAGAGCGTACGTTGCGGATCGATCGCGGATCGACGAGATGAGCGGAGGTGCATCGGTGCACCCCTACGCCGGTGCCGTCAGCCATCGTCGGCACTGTGTTGCTCCCTTCAGTCCCGCGGGCCTCCCGATGGAGCGCCAACGGCCGGTCTGTGGCCAGAGCATGGCCGCCTTCTGCCAGGAGCGCCGAATCCGCCGACTCGCGCCTTTCGGCTCCGCGCTCAGGGCGGACCTTCGGCCCGCACAGCGACATCGATGCGCTGGTGGAGTTCGAGCCCGGTCGCACCCGTGGCGTGTTCGGCATCGCGCGGTTGGGGCGGGAGCTCCCTACCCTTTTCGGCGAGTGAAGGGTGGATCGGCGCACCGCGGAGGATCTGCGCCGTGACATCCGGCGGCGCGTATTGAGCGCGGCCGAGGCGCAATACGAGCGGCGATGGCTCGGTCCGCGTGCGCCGCACGATGGACGCTGCGCTGGCGGCCCGTTCGTTTGCGCGTGAACGCACCCGCGGCGGCGCGGTGGCCGGCAGGGATCAACGGCTCACGACCGGTGGCGTGGGCCCCTGCGGCGAGGTGTCCACCCAATTCTCCAGCGGGCCGGTAAACCACGCCGGATCGGGCTCAGGCGGCCGCACGGACTCCACCCAGGCGCGGATGAGCTGGCGTTCAGCCAGTTCGGTAGCCAGGCGCCGCTCAATGGCGGCCGGATCCCAGCCTGCCAGCGCGGCGGCCCGTAACTGGGCCAGGACGGGTCCCGCGTGTGGCGCCGCGGCCAGGTCGTGCCGTTCACCCGGATCGTCGACCAGGTGGTGCAGCGTTTCGCCCGCCTGGTGGTAGTAGACGTACTTCCACGGTCCGCTGCGGACCATGCGCTGCGGCTGGACCGGATGGTCCGGGCCGCCGGGGCCGGCCAGTTCGGCGAACACCTGGTCTGGCCAGGCGCCGGCCGCCGGCGCGCCCAGCAGGCCGGCAAGGGTGCGGCCGCTGACCGCGGGCAGCGCGGGCAGTTCAGCCAGATCCAGCAGCGTCGGCCCCAGGTCCAACAGGCTCACATTGGCGTGCACAACCGCCGGATGGGTCGACGGCCGCGGCAGACCAGGGCCGGCCATCAACAACGGTATTCTACAGGCCCCTTCGTAAAACGTGCTCTTCCACCACCAACCGTGCTCGCCGAGCATCTCGCCGTGGTCCGAGGTGTAGACCACGAGGGTGTCGTCAGCCAGACCGGCGGCGGTCAGCGCCTGCAGGACCGCCGCGATCTGGCGGTCGAGAAAGCGGCA
>CAITNQ010000039.1 GCA_903893785.1 uncultured Gemmatimonadota bacterium | reverse complement strand
GTGGTTAGTCGGTTCGTCCAGCAGCAGCAGGTCCGGGTTGCCCACCAGGCCCCTGGCAAGCAGGACCCGCCGCCGCGTGCCCGCCGACAGCTCCTCAAACGTTGCCGCCCCGTCCAGTTCCATGCGCGACAGGACCTGGCAAACGTCCAGCTGATGCTGCCAGTCGACGCCCTCGTCGCCGGCCAGGCCGGGCAATCCCCCGGCCACCACGGCGCCCACTGAACCGGCCAAGCCCTCGGGCACTTCCTGCGGCAGGTTGGCTACCCGCGCGTGGAGCTCGCGGGCAACGGTCCCGGTACCCGGCGGCAGCTCGCCGCTGATGACTTTGAGGAGGGTGGACTTGCCGGCGCCGTTACGCCCCAGCAGTCCGATCCACTCGCCGCGCTCGATCTGCAGATCGACGCTGTCCAGCAGCGGCGGCCCGCCGAAGCTGACGCTGACGCCCTGCAGGCTGATCAGCGCCACGGCCGCCCTCGCGCGCTGTTCCGGGTGCTGTCAATGGTGCCCATCAATACGGACCCGAGCCACTCCAGACATGCTCGATGGGTCGCCTCAGAATCGTGGCCGCTTGGCTCACGGTACCGAAACCCGGGCCGCCATCGCCCGGCTGCAGGGGCATGTAGGCGCACTCGTCGGTGTAAAGGGCGCCTGGCTCGATGACGTACTCGCGGTCTGGCCAGAAGTCGCCGATGCCGTAGATCAGCGACCGCGACCAGTAGCGGAAACCCCAGCCATAGTCGGCCACCAGTGTGCCCGTGTTCTGGTAGGCGCGTTCGGCGCCGGCCCGGGTAGTGGCCTGTTGGGCGATGCGAATTCCCGCCAACCCCGCGCCCGTTTGGCGCTGGTAGAACGCAATCCAGGGGGCCTCGTTGTGAATGATCGCGACCACGCCGCCGGGCAGGTCCGGGTCGGGGGCAATGGCCTGGTCGTGCACCGTGCCGTCGGGCTGTTGCCAAGCACAGCCATCCACCTGGTCGGCGTTCAGCACGATCTCCTCGTTGCGGAGCGCGTTGGCGGTCACCACCGTATCGACCTCCAGAACCGTCCGCGTGCGGATATACGGCGTGAAGGCATAGAAGGTGTATTCCACCGTGCAACGAACGCCCGGCAGCCCCGGCAGTTCGCCCCACCGGCGCGTGCGCAGTACCAGGGGCCCTTCGGTCCACTGCGTATAGGGCGGCGGATTCCAATCGCAGGCATGGGTCCAGATCCGCCCCGGGACCCACAGGTCCGGATTGTAGTGCAGCATGCTGCGGTCGCCATTCCCCGGCGTGTAGGCGAATACGGTGTCCGGGGCGCCGGCAGGCCGCAGGCTGGAAACCTGGCCGCTCAGTGGGCACAGGGTTACGGCGTAATGGCCGTTGCGCACCACCGTCGGCTGGCCGTCCGCCTTGACCACGGCCAGGTCCGGCGTAAAGCGGGCCATGTCCGCCGGGCTGGCCTCGGGGTTGCCCCAGGCGCACAGAAGCACCGTGTCGCCGCCGGCCGCCAGATCCACGAAGGCCACCACCCAGGCCGTGGTGCACAGCTCGCGGCGGGAGGCGGCGCTGTGGTTGGCTCTGACCTGGCGGAGGACCTGGAAGGGCACCTCGGTCCAGGCCCCGGATCCCAGGTCGTACGTCGCGACGCGCAACTCCCGGTCCCAATCCCGGCACTCGTCACCGTACGCCGACAGCATGACTTCCACCGGCTCGCCGCGGCGCGCCAGGCCCGCGGGCTCGCGCAGGCGCAGCAGGCGCTGGTGGCCCCAGCCGGCGAAGGGGAAGGCGCCGGTCGTCGGTGAGGTGGCCGTCGCCGTCAACCAGGTTCGCTCGCCGGCCTCGGTCGCCACCTCAATGCGGATGTCGTAGGTCGTCTGCGGCTGCCAGGTGTGGAATATGGCCACCTCCGGCTGGCCACGGCCGGCCACCAGTTCGCCCCCGGCCGAGGCTGACGACAGGTGCAGGCTCGGTTTGCGGACCCCGTGCCGGGTCTTGCCCGGTACGGGCGGCACGGGCTTGCCATCCTGCAGCAGAACCCAGTCGTCCACCGGGGCTCCATCGATCATCACCCCATGTACCTGCAGCGGCAGGGGGGCCTGCAGGGAGGCGGTCAGGCGCCAGGCCAGCAGCGGCGCGGCGGGGGGCGAGAAAGAGACGCGGTCGATGCGCATGGGGGTTCCTGCCAGCAAGGGAGACTGAAGACGGGGAGGCGTCGGCCGGGACCCCGGTTGGGGTCAGTGCACGGTACCGGCGATCCGTGATGCCTTTGAACATAGCGGCACGGCGGCTGGCCGGCCAGGGCCCGCCTCCTCGCCGCGGCGGCCGGGACGACCCGGTCGGGCGGACCCGGCCGCAGGTTGCCCGGGGCACCCGCCCCCGGCGCTGGCCAGGCCGGCGGTCAGGTCGCCGCTCACGAGCCGCCCGTCGGCGACGGTGGCGGCCGTCTCCGTGGCCGTTGGCGTGCGTCGGGCCAGCCGGAACAGGAGACGGCCGCTCGCCCTGGCCGGGCGCTCAGCAGGCGTTGGTCGGCATCAGATCCCAGGCCGAGGCCGTGCGCACCAGGGCTGGGCCGCCGCGGGCATAGAAGCGGATGCCCGTGGAACCCGGGGTCGGGTACACGACGCGCGAAAGCGCCAGCTGCCCGTCGTTGGCGAATACCTCGACCATGCACCGGTCGACGAACACGCGCAAATTCAGGGTCGCCCCGGCCGCCAAGGGCAGCGGCGCTGCCTCGATGCCGCTGGCCGCCGTGCCAGTCACCGAACGCGCCTTCTTCAGGTACGTGCTGCTGTGGGTCGTGTCGATGCGCAGCTGGCCGCAGCTGGCATCGTAACCGATCCGCGTCGCGGCCCTGCCGTCAGGCCCGCAGGCTACCAGTACCCCGTAGTCGCTGGCCCCTTGGCTGACAAAATCGAGCTCGAGTTCGTACACATTGGCCATCACCGGATCGAAGGGCAGGGCCACCTCGCCATCGGCGGGGATGGTCACGTCAGTGCGGACGGACGGATTGTAGCGCAGACGAGTCAGCTCTTCCGCCGGCCGCATGAGCAGTCGGTTGCCTGGCCCCAGCTCGGCCACGCGCGGCAGGGCCATCATGCCGCTCCAACCGCAGCCGCGACGCACGGCGTCGCTGCGGCCATCGAACACCCAGGCAAACAGGATGCGGCGCCCGCGACCATCCGTGTAGCTCTCCGGGGCGAAATACTCGTTGTCGCTGTACGACATCATCTCGTGGTATTCGGGGTGCAGCTGATCATTCTTCCACGTACCGACGTAGTAACGGGCGCCGAGACGGTGGCTGATGCAGATCATCACCCACTTGTCGCCCATGGGGAAGAAGTCCGGGCACGAGATGTCTTCGTTGAGGTCGACGCCCGGGTAGGCGTGGGCGAGAAACGGGCCGCACTTGGTCCACGTTCTGAGGTCGGGCGATTTCCACACGGTGTTCTTCTGCCCGCCGAAAACGGCGTAGTACGTGCCATCGATGATCCAGCCGCACGGATCCCATGAGGTGTAGTCTGCCTTGTCGGGCTCGGTGGGATTGGGCACGATGGGGTTGCCGGGCAGCTTGTGCCAGTCCTCCAGGTCGGCGTCGTCGCTCCAGGCCAGGCAGTTGCCGGCTTCACAGCCGTGGTACAGGCAGAGCACGCGCGACCCGTCGCGGTCGACGAAGCTGTTGCCGCTGAAGATCCCCTGCTCCGGGCTGTCGGCCGTTGGCAGGAGGTAGGGGCTGTGGTGGCGCCAGTGCAGCAGGTCGATGCTGGAGACGTGGCCCCAGAAGTGCAGACCCCGTTCCTGGTAGATGTACCCCATGTGATGCCGGCCCCGCCAGAAGACATTGCCGTTGGGGTCAAAGGGCATGGCGTGCCCTTCGGGGGTGACGAAGTGGTATGCCGGTCGGTATGGATCGAGCAGCAGCCTGTGACGCAGGTGGCGCGCGGTGTGCAATTCCTCTTCAGTCACGCTCTGCTGGCTGTAGTCGTTGGCGCTCATGGGCCCTCCTCTGGCGGCTGGCGTCGGCGCTGCGGCCGGGCAGGCGATCCTGCCGCGGCACGGCGGGTTGGGGGCGGGCCCGGTCACGCCGGCACCGCCCCCCGGCGGCGCTGTCAGGGCGTAACAACGGGCCCCGGGCGCCCTGGGGTCAAGGCGTTGGGCCCGTGTTTTGCCCGGCACGGCCCGCATCCGTTAATTCATTCGATGACTCGCCCGACCCGTCGCGCGGCCCGGCGCCGTTCCTGCGCGTGCTCAGGCCATCGCCGGGCCCCCTCGCCGCCACCGGTTGCCAGGATGTTGCCATGACTGTCAAGGCCCTCGAAGCCGCTTCGCCCTACACCTGGTCCACCCGCCTGGACGCCCTGCGCCAGGCCAAGCTGACGCAGACGCAGGAGAAGCAGGAAGTCATCGGCGCCATGGACTACGACGACTGGGCCTTCATACTGCCCCCGCCCGAGCGTCGCGAACTGGTGCAGACGATCAGCGGTTCAGGCGTGCCGATCAACGATGTGAAACTTAACGGCGTGGAGATTCGCGCCAATCATCCTAGCGGTGGGTTCTTCGGGCCCGAAGCCTGCGGGGCCAACTTCCGCGCCCTGCTGGAAGCGCATCCGCCGTACGTTGACCCGATGAGCTCCCTGGCCGGTGGATACATGGCCAACTTCTTCTCGTACCGAGCCGCGGGTTGGCCGGCCGAGATCGCCGTGCCGCCCGAGCTGCAGCAACTGCGCGAACGCTACCAACTGGGCGGGGGCATCGGTGCGGCTCAGCACTTCTGTCAAGACCTGTCCATTGGCCTCGAACAGGGCTGGGCCGGCATTCTGGCGCGGCTGGAGCAGGCACGACCGCAGCACCCGGGCAGCGCCGGGTTCTACGCCGGACTCGAGCACGTCGTGCGCGGCATTCAGGCCTGGATGGGTCGCCATGCGGCGCATGCGGCTCAACTGGCAGCGGCCGAAACGGAGGCCGAACGACGCCGCAACCTCGAGGAGATGGCTGCCATCAACGCCTACCTGGTTGAGGGCGTGCCGCGGACCTTCCGCGAGGCCTGTCAATGGATCCTGTGGTACGACATGGCAGCTCGGATGTACAACGGCAGCGGCTCCCTGGGGCGCCTCGATGTCCTCCTGACCCCGTTCTATCAGCGGGACCGGGCCGCGGGTCGGCTCGATGACGAAGAGGCGACCTTCCACGTGGCCTGCCTGCTGCTCCGCGATACTGCTTACCTGCAGTTAGGGGGGCCGGACCCGCAGGGAGCCGATGTCACCAACGAGGTCTCTTTTATCGTTCTCGAGGCTTCGCGGCGTCTGCGCATGCCGGTCAATGTCGGCGTGTGCGTCGGCCCGAGCACCGATCCCCGCCTGTTGCGTCGTGGTGTCGAAGTCCTGCTCGAGAATCGGCAGGGCGTGCCCAAGTTCCTCGGCATCGACCGCACCACCGAGGGCTTTGCGCGCAATGGCGTGCCGTTGGAGGTAGCGCGCACGCGCGCCTATTCCGGATGTCACTGGTCAGCCGTGCCCGGGCGCGAATACACGCTCAACGACTGCGTCAAGATCAACTTCGGTGTGCCCTTCGACATCGCACTGCGCGAGCTGGTCGCTGACCCGGCCGGTACCCGTTCCATGGCGGCCCTGTGGGCGGGCTTCGAGCGGCACTTGCAGATCGCCGTGGACGGGACCAAGGCTTGCCTTGACTTCCACCTGGCGCACATGCACGAGGTGTTCCCGGAGCTGGTCATGGACCTTCTCTGCCATGGCCCGATCGAGCGGGGCGCCGACGCGTCGGCCGGTTTTGCGCGGGCGGTGGACTTCTACAACCTGTGCATCGATGGATCGGCGCTGGCCACCATCGCCGATTCCTTCGCTGCCATTGAGCAGCGGGTAGTGCATGAAGGGCGGATGTCCTGGGATGAATTGCTCGCTCATCTGGACGCCGATTGGGCGGGGGACGAAGGCGAGTTGGCCCGCGTCATGATGAAAAGCATTCCGCGGTACGGTTCGGGGGGGTCGGCGGCCGATTGCTACGCGGTGCGGATCGCCGAGTTGTTTACCCGGCAGGTGAAGGAGCGGCCCACGCCCGCCGGCTTCAACTGCGTCCCGGGCATTTTCAGCTGGGCCGCCACCATCGGCATGGGCAAGGGGCTCGGGGCGACGCCCAACGGCCGCCATGCCGGTGACCCGATCTCGCATGGATCAAATCCCGATCCGGGTTTTCGCACCGACGGCGCGCCGACGGCGTTGGCGCTGGCGGTGGCTTCGGTACAGTCGGGTTTCGGCAATGCCTCGCCGCTGCAGCTGGAAATGGACCCGGGCGTGGCCCTGGACGAGGAGGAGGTAGAACGGGTGGCGCAGCTGATCGCCACCCACTTTGAGCTGGGCGGGACCCAGATCAACATCAACATCCTCAACCGCGAGCAGCTGCTGGCCGCCCACGAGGACCCGTCCCGGTACCCGGACCTGGTGGTGCGGGTCACGGGTTTCAGCGCCTACTTCGCCAGCCTGTCCAAGGAGTTCCGCCAGGTCGTCGTGGATCGGTTGGTCTCGGGGCACTAGGGTGGCGGCTTCAACAGGCGCCGGGGGCATTGCCGAGGGGCGCGTCTTCGACCTCGAACGGTACTCGACGCACGACGGCCCCGGGATTCGCACTACCCTGTTCCTCAAGGGGTGTGCCCTGCGTTGCTCGTGGTGCCACAACCCGGAGTCGATCGATCCGCGTCCGGAACTGCTCTACGATCCGGCCAAGTGTCGTCTGGATCTGGGCTGTGTCCTGGCCTGCCCCCAGGATGCCATCCAGTTCCTGACCCGCGACGGCGAGCCCATCACCAAGGCCAACGCCGCCCTGTTCCGTGGCCGTAGCCAGCAGATCAGCGGTCGGCGCCATGACCCGGAGGCCTGCATTCGCTGTGGCCGCTGTGCCGAGGTTTGTTTCCCGCGGGCGTTGGAGCTGGCCGGGCGCACGCTGACCGTGGCCGACGCCGTGGCCCAACTCGCCCAAGATCAACCGTTCTACCAGCGCTCAGGAGGGGGCATCACCCTGTCCGGGGGCGAACCCCTGTGCCAGCCGGCTTTCGCCACGGCGGTCTTGGCCGGCTGCCGGGCGCGGGGTCTGCATACGGCCCTGGACACCACGGCGTATGCGACCTGGTCGGTGCTCGCCGCGGCCATGGAGCACGTGGATCTGGTGCTGTTGGATCTGAAGCACATGGACCCGCTCGAACACCATCGGCTCACCGGTGTGGACAACGCCGTGATCCGGCGCAACGCCTCCCGGCTGGCAACGCTGCTGCAGGCTCGGCAGGCTACCCGGCCGGTGCCGTCCGACCAGCGCCAGCGCTACGGCATGTGGGTTCGCGTGCCGTTGATTCCGGGGGCGAACGACGATGACGCCAATGCGCGCGCCGCGGCGCGTTTCGTCCGCCAGAGCCTGGGCGTTGCCGTCACCCGGGTAGAGCTCCTTGGGTACCATGTCCTGGGCCGGGCCAAGCTTGAGCGGTTGGGGCGGCCGGATCCGGGCCTGGCGTGGACCCCGCCCACCCCCGAGCACCTTGCCTCCCGTCGCCGGATCTGGGAGGAGGAACTAGCCGGTACGGCGATCGCGGTGGCGGCGCGGTAGCGCGGGCCGCGGCCGCCGCCCCCGGCGCCAGCGGCGGCCGCGACGGGAACGGGCGCGGGTGACGGGCGCCCCGCCGACTGGCGCTGGGGCTGGAATTCGCCGCGGTGCCGGGGGCGCTGCCGTTCCCGAGGGTACCTCGGGCGCCTATATTCATCGTCCGGTCGCCTCGCCGGAAGGGGTATGGCGGTGGGGCCAGGTCGCCGGCCGCGCCGGCTGAGCCGAGGGGGGCGCAGGGCGTATGGAACAGCAAGGGGCCGGTCCGGTGCTGGTGGCCACGTGGGACTTCGGGCCAGCCTGCGTGCGCGCGGGGCTGGCCGCCCTGGCGGCCGGAGGGACGGCCCTGGATGCCGTCGAGCAGGCGGCCTGGGTTGCCGAGGCCGACCCCCAGGTGCACACCGTCGGTTTCGGGGCGACGCCCAACCGTGAGGGTGTGGTGCAGGTTGACGCGGCCATCATGTGGGGGCCGACGCACCAAGCCGGCAGTGTGGCCGGGCTCGAAGGCATTCTGCATCCGGTCAGCGTGGCCCGGCGGGTCATGGAGCAGGGCGAGCACGTCATGCTCGTTGGCGCTGGCGCGCATGCCTTTGCCCGCCGCGCCGGTTTCCCCGCCCATGACCTGTTGACGCCGGCGGCGCACCGACGCTGGCAGGAGTGGCGCCGGCAGTACCGTGACGAGCCCAGCCACGACACGGTGGGCGTCGTGGCCCTCGACGCGCAGGGACGCCTGGCGGTCAGTTGCTCCACGTCTGGACTGGCGTACAAGCAGCCTGGACGGGTTGGCGACTCGCCCATCGTCGGCAGTGGTCTCTACGTCGACAACCAGGTGGGCGCGGCTGCTGCCACGGGCCGCGGCGAGGACTTGATGCGCTACTGCGTCAGCTACGCGGTGGTGGCCGAGATGGCCGCCGGGCGGCCGCCGATGGAGGCCTGCCTTGCCGTGCTGGCGCGCATCGCCGCCCGCGACCCCAAGGGCACCAACATGGAGGCGGCGGTGGTCGCGGTGGACCGCCAGGGCCGAACCGCGGGGGCCGCCATGCGCCCCGGGTTTCCCTATGGTGTGGGAGCGGCCGGTGAGGTCTCGCTGCGACAGGGCGGTGCCGTCGCGGTCTGAGGGGGCCAGTTGGTTGCTGAGGGCCGGGCCCGGGGGCGGTTGAGGGTGCGGCCGCGCGCTGCATCGGCGCCGGACGGTACGGGGCCGGGCGAGGCCGGCCCGATCAAGAGGTAGCAGACCAGGGGAACGTGGAACTTCACTTCGAGGCCGTATACCCGCGGTTGGGTTTCCTGCTGGCCGGCGCCGCCACCACGCTGCTGGTCAGCCTGGCGACGATGCTGGCCAGTTTTGTGTTGGGGACCGGTGTGGCTCTGGCCCGCATCGCCCCGCAGCGCCTGCTGCGCCTGGCCGCCGGGGTTTACATCGACGTTTTCCGCAACACGCCCTTCCTCGTGCAGTTGTTCTTCTTCTACTTTGGCCTGCCCGAGATCGGTCTCGACGCGGATCCCATTGCCACGGGCATCGTGGCGCTGAGCCTGGCAACGGCCACGCACAACGCCGAGGTGCTGCGCGCCGGCATCGCCGCCGTCGATCGCGGTGTCGTCGAAGCTGCCCATGCGCTCGGGCTGTCCGCGTGGCGTACGTTCTTCTCGGTGGTGTACCCGGTGGCCCTCCGCTACGCCCTGCGGCCGCTGGGCAGCGTGTTCATCAGCATGGTGCTGACTACCTCGATCCTGTCCACGATCACGGTCAACGACCTGATGGGCAATGGCATGACCGTGTCGGCCGAGACCTTCCGTCCGTTCGAGGTATACTTGGTCCTGCTGGCGCTCTACTGCACCCTCACGCTGGCCCTGTCGGCCGGTCTGGGGCTCCTTTACCGTGTCGTGGAGCGGCCTGCCGGCCGCCGGCTGTTCACCTGATGGACCTCTATCAGTACACCGAGTTCACGGTCCACGACGCGGTCCTGCTGCTTTCGGGCTTGGGTTGGACGCTCTTCGTTTTCGCTGTCTCGTATGGTCTGGGTGCCGTCCTCGGCTTCATCGGGGGCCTGGTCCGCCATCGGCGCGTGCCGGTGCTCGCGCCGCTGGTGGGCGCCGGAGTCGAGGTGTTCAGGAACTCGCCCCTGCTCGTCCAGCTCTTCCTGGTCTACTACGGACTCCCGGTGTTCGTTGGTTGGCACCTGTCGCCACTGACCGCGGCGGTGCTGACGCTGAGCGTTAACACGGGTGCCTTCCTGACTGTCATTGTGCTGGCCGGTCTCGACGCGGTTCCGGTCGGGCAGTGGCAGGCCGCCAGCGCCGCGGGCATGAACTACCGCCAGATCATGCGTTGCGTCGTATTGCCTCAGGCGTTCCGCCACATGATCCCGCCGGCGCTGTCGCTGGCTGTGGGCCAGCTCCAGGTGACGGCCCTGGTGTCGCTGATCAATGTCATTGACCTGACCAAAGTGGGCGGCATCCTCAACACTCGAACCCTGCGCCCCTTCGCCGTCTGGCCGGTGGTGGCGTTGCTTTACTTCGCCTTGGCCAAGCCCATGGCCATGGCTGCGGCGCGCCTGGAGCATCGTTTCCGTCTGCGCGGCGCCTGGACCCACGAGGCTCACTGAGAAGAAAATCGTCGTGATCGAGATCCGGGACGTGTGCAAGCGCTTCGGCGAGGTGGAGGTCCTGCACCATGTGGATCTGGCCTTCGCCGATGGTCAGGTTACGGCCGTACTGGGCCCCAGCGGCTCAGGGAAGAGCACCCTGATTCGCTGCATCAATGGCCTCGAGCGGCTGTCGGCCGGGGAGATTGTCGTCAACGGGCTGTCGGTGCGTCGCCGTCGCGATGTGGGCCTGATCCGGCGGCAGTGTGGCATGGTCTTCCAGCAGTTCAACCTTTTCCCGCACCTGACCGCGGTCCAGAACATCGCGCTGGCGCCGGTCAAGGTCCTCGGGCGGCCCAAAGCGGCGGCGCAGGAGCAGGCGCGCCAGCTGCTGGCCAGTGTGGCCATGGGCGACATGGCGGACCGCTATCCGGCGGAGCTGTCGGGCGGCCAACAGCAGCGGGTGGCGATCTGCCGGGCCCTGGCAATGGAGCCGGCGCACATGCTGCTGGACGAAGTCACCTCGGCGCTGGACCCTGAGATGACCGTGGAGGTGCTCGCCGTCATTGAGCGCCTGGCACGGCAGGGCACGACCATGGTGATGGTGACGCACGAGATTGATTTCGCCCGCAAGGTTGCTGACCGGGTGGTTTTCCTCGACGGCGGCCGCGTGTTGGCGGCCGCTGCGGCCGAGGCCTTCTTCGCCGATCCCGGCGAGGAACGCATTCGCCGTTTCCTGCGCAAGATGGACGCGTGAAGCCCGTGGGGAAGGAGTGTCTGCATGGCTAACGGCCGTCAGTCATCGTGGTTTGTCTGCCTCCTGGCCGCAGGCGCGGTCCTGCTCGCTGTCGGCGCGGCTGCGGCCGGGCAACTCCAGGACATTCTGTCGCGCGGTCAAGTCCGCGTCGGCATTGCCTTGGGCGGCGAGCCGATCGGTTTTCGCAATGACCGCGGTGAACCCTCTGGCTACGACGTCGATGTGGCCCGGCTGCTGGCCGAGAAGCTGGGTACGCGGCTGGAGATCGTCGAGGTCACCGGCGCCAACCGCATTCCCATGCTCCAGTCCGGGCAGATCGACGTCATCATCGCCAACATCACGGCGACGTTGGAACGGGCCAAGGCGATTGATTTCACCATGCCCTACCTCCGCGCCGGGATCAAAGTGCTGGCCCAACGCAGCGCTGGCATCAAGGGCATCGAGGATCTCAATGGGCGCAAGGTCGTTGTCGGTCGTGGCGGCACCGGCGAGCAGTTGGTCAAGCGCCTTGCACCGCGGGCGGTACTGGTCTACGTGGACAGCTATGCCCCGGACGGTATCCTGCTCATGCGACAGGGGCGGGCCGACGCGGCCCTGGAAGACAACTCGCTGGTGGATTACACGGCCAAGCAGTTCCCAGATCGGCTCGTCGCCCTGCCGCAGCTGTACACCTCCGATGCCATCTGCTTTGGCGTGCGCAAGAGCGATGCCGACTTCCTGCGCTGGCTCGACATGTTCATTTCTGAGTACGTGCGCACCGGCCAATACCGCGATACGTACCGCAAGTGGTGGGGGACGGATCCGGCCGAGATCCAGCCACGCTGGTAGGGCGACAGCCTGGTCGTCGCCGGTGCCGGCTCTCGTTGGCGGCAGAGGACGCAGGGCCTGCTTGGCGGGGTAACGGCGGGTCCGGGTTTCGCGCGCTCAGGGTGCGGCCGCCCGCCGCGCTGGGTCTGGTCTACCGGCGAACGCGGCTGTAACGGGCCGCCCGTACCGGCAACTGAGGTCGGACTGCAAGGCCGGGCATTCGCCTGCTGCAGCGAGTCTGCCGGCTGGCTCGTGTGGCCCGACGGGCAGCCTGTGTTGGTGTGTATTACCCTTGTTAAGATAAACAAACCTCATTATCTTAGTAATGATGAGACGGCGGTGTTCGGGTCGCGTTGCGTCCCGGGTAATGGGGCCGGTGCCGACCGGCCCGGTGCTGCCGTGCCAACCCTACAAGGAGTCACCCATGTTTTGTAACCAGTGCGAACAGACGGCCCAGGGGATCGGTTGCCAGAAATCGCCGGGCGTGTGCGGCAAGGACGCCGATGTGCAGTCGCTGCAGGAAACCCTGTTGTACGGGCTCAAAGGCATGGCGGCGTACGCGCATCACGCGCGTCGCCTGGGCAAGACCGACGAGGCCGTGTCGGCCTTCATCGAGGAAGCCCTTTTCGCCACCGTGACCAACGTCAATTTCGACCTGGGCGCCATGCTCGAGCTGGTCCTCGAGTGCGGCAAGGTCAACCTGCGGGTGATGCAGCTGCTCAACGACGGCCATGTCGAACGCTTCGGTCAGCCCGAGCCCACTCCGGTCTTCGAGGGCTGGCGACCCGGTCCCGGGATTCTGGTCACGGGCCACGACATGGTCGACCTGGAAGATCTGCTGCAACAGACCGAGGGCAAAGGCATCAACGTGTACACCCATGGCGAGATGCTGCCGGCCCACTCGTACCCGGGCTTGCGCCGTTACGCCCACCTGGCCGGACACTACGGGGACGCCTGGCAGAAGCAGAAGAAGGAGTGGGCGGAGTTCCCCGGCCCGGTACTGGCAACCACCAACTGCGTGCTGATCCCGCCGGAATCGTACCGCGACCGCCTGTTCACCACGCGGGTCACGGCCGTGCCCGGGGCCACGCGCATTCAGGGCAATGACTTCGGTCCGGTGATCGCCAAAGCGCTGGCTTGCCCACCCCTGCCGGCCCGCGAGGGGCGGACTTCCACCATCGGTTTTCACTACCAGACCATCCTGGGCCTGGCCGACAAGGTCATCGCGGCCGTCAAGGCAGGCCAGATCCGGCACTTCTTCCTCATCGGTGGCTGCGATGGGGCCGAATCGGGGCGAAATTACTTCAGCGAGTTCGCGCAGCAGGCCCCCAAGGACACGGTGATTCTGACCCTTGGGTGCGGCAAATACCGCATTCGCAACCACGACTACGGCGACATTGGCGGCATTCCGCGCCTGCTTGACATGGGCCAGTGCAACGACGCCTACGGCGCGATTCAGTTGGCGGTGGCTTTGTCCCAGGCCTTCAACTGCACCGTCAACGAGCTGCCCCTGTCGCTGGTGATCTCCTGGTTCGAGCAGAAGGCGGTGGCGGTCTTCCTGACGCTCCTGTCCCTGGGCGTCAAGGGCATCCGTCTGGGCCCCAACCCGCCGGCTTTCATCAGCCCTGGCGTTCTGGCCGTGCTGCAGGAGAAGTACCAGTTGCAGTTGACCGGTGCTGATCCGGCCAGTGACCTGAAGGTTATTCTGTCCGCCTGATCTGAACGATGGATGGTGCGGCGCCGCGATCGGCAGACGCACCGCATCGCCCCTTGCCGAGTGCGGCCGCGGCCCCTGGAGCAGTCCGTTCCAGGGGCCGCTTCGGTTTGGCCTGTTGCCCCGTGGTCGATGCCGGCTGGCGCTGCGGGTGCTCCAAGTGTAGATTCGCGCTGACGGGCCAGGGCGGCCCGGATTGCCGCGACGTCGGCGCTGACCGTGTTACCGCAAGGAGACCGTTTGCCCTTCAAGACCCTCGGGTTACACCCCGACCTGCTGCGCGCTGTCCGCGAGTTGGGCTATGCCCAGCCAACTCCGATCCAGGCCGAAGCCATCCCGCCTGCCCTGGCTGGGCATGACCTCGTCGCCTGTGCCATGACCGGCAGCGGCAAGACCGCCGCGTTCCTGTTGCCGATCCTCCACCTTCTTCTCCAGTCGTCGCGCGGTCGCACTCGGGCCCTCGTCCTGACGCCCACGCGCGAGTTGGCCGCCCAGATCCTTGAGGATGTCAACGAACTAGCGGTTCACACGGCGATTACCGGCGCGGCCGTGTTCGGCGGCGTGGGTATGGCGCCTCAGGAGCATGCTTTTCGCACCGGCGTCGATGTGCTGGTGGCTACCCCTGGCCGGTTGCTGGATCACCTGACGCATAGCTATGCCAAGCTGGACAGCATCCAGCACCTGGTGCTCGACGAGGCGGACCGGATGCTCGACATGGGTTTCCTGCCGCAGATCCGCCGCGTGTTCAAACACCTTCCCAGCAAACGCCAGACCCTGCTCTTCAGTGCCACGATGCCCGTGCCCATCGTCGAGATGAGCCGCGAGTGGCTGCGCAACCCGGTGCCGGTCAACGTGCAGCGGCAGTCGGCTCCCGCGGTTGGGATCACTCAGGCCGTGTACCCGGTCGCTCAACACGCCAAACCGCTGCTGCTGGTGGAACTGCTGCGTCGCGGGGACATCAACGACGCGCTGGTGTTCACCCGCACCAAGCACCGGGCCGATCGCCTGGCGCGCACCCTGGTGCAGCACGGCGTTGATGCGGCGCGGATCCACGGAAACCGGTCGCAGGCACAGCGGACCGAAGCCCTTGCAGGCTTCAAGAGCGCTCGTTACCGCGTGCTGGTGGCCACCGATATTGCGGCGCGTGGCATCGATGTGGCGGCGCTCGGCCACGTGGTGAACTTCGACGTTCCGGCGGCCCCCGACGACTATATCCACCGCGTCGGCAGGACCGCGCGCGCCGAAGCCACGGGCGATGCGTACACCTTCGTGTGCCCGGAAGAGGAGGCCGACCTGGCCCAGATCGAGCGCGCCATCGGCCGCCGGCTGCCGCGCGTAACCGTCCCCGACTTCGACTACCACCAGCCGCCGCCACCGAAGGCGGCACCGCGGGAAGCCGTGTCAAGGAAGGCGCCCGCCGGTCGGACCCGCGTCCGTGGCGCCGATCCGGCGGGCGAACCGGCACCGGCGGCTGGCCGCAAGACTCCGGCGCGACGTCAATCGAGCCGCGGCTCGGTTGAGGCAGATGCTTCGTCGACGACTGTGGCGCCGGTGCCAGGTGGCGACCGCAGGCCGCCGGCACGCCGTCCGGCGCCCGCCCGGCGGTTGGCCACCGGAAGTCAGGGTGATGATTCGGCGGCCGGCCCGGCGACCGTGGCCGTGACACCCGCCGGACCGGTGGGCTACGGGCGCAGCCCGCGGCCCGCCAAGGGGCGCCGCTCCCGGTAAGGGTTCGCCCAAGGACGCTGTCGCGGCCGACGGTCGACGGGCGTAGCCTACCGCCAGTCAGGGGGCGATGCTCCCGGTAAGGGGCTTGCTCAGGAGTATCGTCCGGACCGGTGGGCTCGGGCGCGGCCAACCCAGCGACGCTGCTCCCGGCGAGGCGTCGGTCCTGACGACGTATTCTGGACCGACGCCGTTGGCCCCTCCGCCAACCTTGGCGTAGTCAGGCCGGCCGGGTATGCCGGCAAGGAACCACCAGCCATCGGCGCCGGCCGCATGGCGAAAAACCCGCCAGCCACGCTACGCCCCAACTCCGAAACGAGGTGTCTCTCCGTTGCTGCTGCACTGAATGGCGATGGTCTGCGGCGGCGGCGTGAGTCAGCCACCGGGGCCAGCCGCGCGACGATACAGGCCGCCGCGCGGTTGGCCGGGTGGCTCAGGTTCGGGGTATGTCGGCCAGGCAAATGGCCGAGGAAAGATCCCAGCTGTATTTCCCCCGACTCCCTTCGTATAACATCACAAAGCTGTCTTCGGTCTGGACCAGCGCCGGGAACCACAGGGCGCCGCCGTCGGGTGTTCCCTT
>CAITNQ010000038.1 GCA_903893785.1 uncultured Gemmatimonadota bacterium | reverse complement strand
GTACCCTGGCCGGGCCGACAGCGACGGCCTGGCTCTGTACGCCGAGGGCGGCGAGGCCCAGGTGCGGCGCCTGATCGGCTGGGATATGGCCGCCGCGAACCCGTATTGACACGTCCGGCGTGCGGGCCGGTCGCCGGGGTGCGCGCCGGCGGCCGGCACCCCACTCGGGGCGCGGAGTCACGAGCGCGGCGCTACCCCGGTTCGGCAAGCACGGCGGCGGGTCCTCAGCGCGGCTCAATTCGGGAACCGCGCGTGGGCCTGTCCCGCTCCCTGAGGGCGCCGGGCAGGGGCTCCTGACGCGGCAAGGGCCCGGCACGGGCGGAAGTCAATCGCCCTCCTCACAGGCCTGAAGAAGGGCCACGAGGCCGCAGCCCCTGTGGCTGTCGCGGTCGGTGGGCGCGCTGCGGGGCGCCCACCACCACCAGGAAGCCCGCCCCGCATTCGGGGCGCCGCAACCGCACTCGCCTGCGCGCCACCTTCTCACCCGGCCCGACGTAAGGACAGCCGCATCGCTCGCCGTCTGCTCCCCACCGAGCCCTCCCTCGAAGGCGCGCCCGCGCGCCACATCTCGTCGCAGGCCAACGCGTGCCTGTCCGTGCTCCACGGCCGACGCGCCGCCAGGCCGGTCGGCCGTTGGACTAGCCGGCATGGCGGCTCAGATACACGCGTCCGCCTTATGTGCGGAGCATGGCACCCATGGTGCAGATATGCACCGGATTTGGTGCAAGTATGCACCGCGCGATAGCCACCAACGGGAGGTCGAAGGTGCGACAGCGCACCACAGGTGGTGCGCATCGGCACGTCATCTGGTGCACTTTCGCACCATCATTGGCCTGGGGTTACTTTTTCGTTGGTGCGTTTGCACGCCGGAGCATTTCGGCGCTATAATGGCCATGACGCACGTTGTTTAGCCTGGGTTCGCGCCTAATCACCAACCGCAGGGAGTCTGAGCGCAATGGCACAGCGGATCCCATGGCTGTTGCTGCTGGTCTGGCCGCTGGTGATCTGCGGCTGCGGCGACGACAAGAAGAACCCCGCATCGTCCGGCGACCTGTCGGACCGCTACGTCACCATGGTGAGGACCGGCCACTTCAGCTCGCACCCGGCGCCGGAGGACCCGATCGGCGAGGTTTTCGATCGCTACCTGGCCAACCCGAAGTGGGAGAGCCTCACGGGTACGGACGGGCAGCACTACGTCAACGTGAGCGGCCGCATGACCTACATGGGTGAGCCGGTGACGGCGCTCATCCAGTTCCGCGTGAACTACGAGGCTGGCACATTCGTGCTGTCGGCACTGGAGTTCAACGGTGTGGCGCAGAGCGTGCTGATGATTGCCGCACTAGTCAACGACATCTATGACGAGGCGGGCAAGGTGGTTCCGACCATGGGTTCACCAAGCTGACGTCGCCAACCGGCTGCCCCCCGCAAGGGTCGCACCCCGGATCCGGCAACGGATCCGGGGCGTGAGATTGGGCGGGGCCGTTGTGAAGTTGGCCGGGCGGGGCCGGTAACCACGGGCCGTGGCCGGCGCGGATCGCATGCGGATGGTCCTGGCGCACGCCAAGGCGCCGGGGGCGAGTGCCGCCGGCCGGGTCCCGGACGCGGGCTGGCGACGACGCCAACCGCGAGACTCGTGGCCTCCTGCACGGTGGCAGGCGGTGGCCCCAAGACGCGGGCCCTTCTCCTGGAGGCTCCCATGCACGACAACCGTCCCCTGCTGGCGGCGCTCTTCGCGGAGGGGAAGATCGACCTCCTGCGGGGTCCCCTGTTCGACGAGGAGCCTGGCCAACCGGTCTGTCCAATACCGTTCACCCGCGTCGAGGGCATGGTTCTGGGGTTGGCCGTCGGAGATGCCCTGGGAGTGCCCACCGAATCGACGTTGCCTGGCCACCGTCGGACCCGCTATGGCGAAATCAGGGACTTCCTGCCGAGCAGGCACAACGGGGAGCGCAGAGGTTTCCCGTCCGACGACACGCAACTGTCCGCGTGGACGTTGGATCAGCTCAACATCGACGGGGGGTTGGTGCCCGGCAATCTAGCGTGGCGATTCCGCACCTCGGGAACCATCTTTGGGATCGGCAGGACGATGCGCCAGTTTCTGGCCAACATGGATCATGCCGGCGCAGCCTGGGACCAAGCCGGCGTCAGGTCCGCGGGCAACGGCGCGCTGATGCGCATTGCTCCGGTGGTTATCCCCCACCTGCGGCACCCGACAACGAAGCTGTGGGCCGACGTGGCGCTGGCTGCGAGGGTGACGCACAATGACTCGGCGTCGACGGCCGCGTGTCTGGCCCTGGCGCGCCTGCTGCTGGAGCTCTGCCAGATGCATTCGCCGCCGGCCTCGGAATGGTGGTTGGCAACGGCGGTTGAGACCATGCGCCAGGTCGAGGCGCACGATGACTACAGGAGCCGCAGCAAGGCGTACGCCGAGTGGCATGGGTACGCCTGGGAGTACCTGGAGGCCACTGTGGCGCACGCGTTCAGCCAAGGCGATGATGTCCTGACCGCCTGCAACCGATGGCACTCCGGCGCGTACACCCTTGAGACGCTGGCCAGCGTGTTGTACGTGATGATGCGACACGGCGGGTCGGTGGAGGAGTGTATCGTCAGAGCGGTCAACGACACCAGGGACAACGACACGGTGGCAGCGATAGTTGGCGCCCTGGCCGGTGCTCTGCACGGCCGCGAGGCGATTCCAGGGCGCTGGCTGGCCGGCTTGACGGGCAGAACATCCTGCGCCGACGACGGGCGCCTGCACCAGGTGCTTGCGGAGGCAAGCCAGCGCTGGTTCGGCGGCGACGCTTGACCTGCTGTACCTGCGCATCGGGCGGCACCTGGCCATGCCGGCCGAGTCGCCCCGTCAGCCTTCGTGGGGTCGATGGCGGCCACTGGACCCGGTGAAGCTGATCGCCGGTTGCGGTCAGGTCAACGATCCGATGCGGTGGTGCCCTGGAGTGACCGGCGCCCAGGCCCCCCACGCCAAGTCGGCTGGCGGTTGGCCGATGCGCCCATGGACCCGGCATCATGCCGGTGGACCTCAGCGAGCATCGCACGCCCGCAGGCTTCGGCGCCCGTCGCGCCATGTGGCGGCCAAGCCTTTGGCTTGACCGCCGCTTGCCGTCGCGGGGCGGATGTGCGGTTATTGTCGCGTGGCTGTCAGGTCGTCGGAGGGCGCCCTGCTTCGGCCAACG
>CAITNQ010000037.1 GCA_903893785.1 uncultured Gemmatimonadota bacterium | reverse complement strand
GTCCCACACCGCCGTACGTTTCCGGTGCACTGGTCAAGGGCGGCACTCTCGCGAGTGCCGCCCCTTTCTGTTGGTGCACGGACATGGCGCACAGCGGGCCTAACCAAGTCGGCTAACCCGGGCTGCTGTGTTGGCCAGCCCGGGCCGCGGTCAACCTGCACGCCAGCGCCATGGCCGACCCAGCGGGACCAGGGCACCCGGCTCCCGGACCCAGCCTCGCTGCCGGCGGCGCCATCGCTGGCCGCACGGTCGCGCCCAACTCCTGGGACTCGACGGTTTGCCCGCCGGCGTGTCGCTGATCACGGCATTGCCCCTGGTTGTCTTTATATTGATCGCACTCGCCTGGGATCTACAGGGCCACGCCCACCGGCGGCTGCGGCTCGTTTCCGCGACAGGTCGCTGCCCAGGGGGGGGACCATGCCTAACAGGAGGAATGCACCATGCGCAGAGGGGGGCAATTGGGTTGGATGGTGTTGGCGGCACTCGTCTGGGTCGGACAGGCGAGCGCGTTGCGCGGGGGGCTGATCAACGAGACGGCGCCGATTGCCGGCCATCCGGCGATCATCGGCGGCGACGCCGGCGATGGCGGGTTGGCGACCGAAGCCTTCCTGCACATGCCGCAGAATGCCGCGTTCGACGCCGCCGGGAACCTGTACATAGCCGACTGCTATAACCACAAGATCCGCCGCGTCGACGCGGTGACGCAGACCATCACTACTGTGGTTGGCAACGGTACCGACGGCGCCGGGGGCGACGGCGGGCCCGCCACCGAAGCATCCCTTGGGTTCCTCTTCAACATTGCGGTGGACGGCCCGGGCAACATCTACATCTCTGACACCAACAACAACCGCGTCCGCCGGGTCGATGCGGCCACCGGAGTTATCACCACCGTCGCCGGCGGTGGCGTGGGGGGGAGCGACGGTCGGCCCGCCACCCAGTCTGGGCTGCTCTCGCCCGGGGGCGTGGCCGTCGATCGTCACGGCAACTTGTACCTGACCGAACAAGAGGGCATTCAGCGGGTCCGCCGCGTCGACGCGGCCACAGGCATCATCACCACGGTTGCCGGTGGCGGCACCCTCAGCGGTGCGCTTGCCGAAGGGGTCCCGGCGACCAGCGTCCAACTGCCGTGGCTTTGGGGCATTGCCCTGGACCAGGCCGGCAACCTCCTCCTTACCCAGCCCTACGCCTACCGCGTCCGCCGCGTGGACGCTGCCACGGGGATCATCACGACCGTGGCGGGCACGGGCATTGCCGAGCACACTGGTGACGGCGGCCCGGCGACTGAGGCTGCGGTTGACGTGCCCTGGGGCGTCACTGTGGATCGGCAGGGCAATGTGTACATCACCGAATCGAATGGCTCCAGGGGTCGCGTGCGTTGTGTCGATGGGGCCACGGGGATCATCACCTCCATCGTGGGCACGGGGCAGAGCCAATACGCCTATACCGGCGTCCCGGTGTCGGCCGATTCGGTGAACCTGAGCAACCCAACAGGGCTGGCGCTGAATGGCTCGGGCGATCTGTTCATTACCGACTACGGCTTCAGCACCGTGTGGCGCGTGCAGGGAATCGCCGTCGCCAACCAGGCTCCGGTCGCCGACGCAGGTGCAGACCAGGATGCGGCCCCGGCCGCGCCTGGCACGGTTGACGGCGGCGCCAGCAGTGACGCGGAAGCCGACTCGTTGTCCTTCGTCTGGTCGGCACCCCAGGGCATCATCTTGAGCGACGTGTCGGCCGTCCAACCCACCTTCACCACCCCGTCGACGCCAGGGGCGTACGCGTTCACCCTCAGGGTTCACGATGGCCTGGCCGAGAGTCGGCCAGACACCGTGGTCGTCAATGTAGTGGTGAACGACTCCAGCCTGGCCGATGCCGGCCCTGACCAGGACGTCGCCGCTGGCGTTGCCGTGCAGCTGGACGGCAGCGCCAGCCACAACCTCGCCAATTTGCCCCTGACTTACGTGTGGACCGCGCCGGCTGGGATCCTCCTGAGCGACAGCACTGCCGCGCAGCCCACCTTTACCAGCCCATTGATTGCGGGCCGTTACCTGCTCACTCTGGTGGTCAGTTCGGCCACCTCGGTCAGCGCCCCGGACACGGTCGTCATTACGGTGTCAGGTCCCCATATGCCGGTGGCCGATGCCGGCCCGGACCAGACCGTGCCCCGCCGATCCTGGGTCATTCTGGACGGCAAGGCCAGCGCCGACAGCCTGGGCCATCCGCTCCTGTACCTGTGGACCGTGCCGGACAGCCTGTATGTGGAGGGGCTCGGCACGGCCCAACCGCAGTTCCGCTTTGGCGACCGGGCTGACACGTTGACCTTCGTGCTGCGCGTCAGCGATGGCACGTTCCTGAGCACACCCGACACGGTGCTCATCAGTGCGACCAACAGCGCGCCCTTGGCCTACGGGCCGGCGGACCGGACCGTGACCCCTGGCACCGTCGTCTGGCTGCACGGCCGGGGCGACGACGCGGACGGCGACTCGCTCAGGTTCGCCTGGACCGGGCCTGACTCGGTCGCGCTGGCCGTGCCGGCGCCGGCTGACGTGCGCTTCACCAGTCCCTCGGCTCCCGGTGCCTACGCCTTCGTGCTTACGGTCGGCGATGGTTTCGTCGTCAGCGAACCGGACACGGTGTGGGTCACGGTGGCTGAGCCCGCCGTGGCCCGCTGGTCGGTGCAGATCGCGGCAAGCACGGCGGACGGGCGCCGCATGAGCGTCAACGCCGGCGTGGCCGACAACGCCACCGAAGGCCTGGACCCTGATTACGCGGAGAACGAACTGCCCCCGGTGCCGCCGTCTGACACCTTTGATCTGCGCTGGGAGTCGTCGGCGCCTCTGGCGGGCTTGGACAGCGACTACCGCGGTCCGGCCGCTGACAGTGCCGGTGCGGTCTGGAACCTGGCGGTGCAGTTCGGTGCCGCAGACGGGCCCGTGACCCTGGCCTGGGCGCCTGCGCAGTTCCCGGCCGAGGGGACCTTCCGCATAGTCGATGCCGCCACCGGCGGCCAGTGGATCAACTTCGATCCCCGCGCCTACACCAGCTACAGCCTTATCGAGCCCGGTGCGACCCGCCTGTTGCTCAAGTACCAGCCGCAGGCGATGGTGACGCACACGTTTGCGCTGCCGGGGCGATGGAGCATGGTCTCGCTGCCTGCCGCCATCGTCCCACCCACAGTGGCGGCCCTGTTCCCGAACCGGTTGGGCATGTTCGGCTTCAGCAGTTCGTACTATGAGGCGACCAGTTTTGCTCCGGGCGAAGGGTACTGGCTGAACCTGCCTGACTCGACGCAGACCACACTCACCGGGCCGGCCTATCCGGACACCGTGCTACACCGCTACCTGCCGTCGCATTGGAGCATGGTGGGCCCCGGAAGCCGACCGGTGGACGTGGGGGCGCTGATGGCCCAGTCGCCCCAGATCATCTCGGTATATGGCTACCAGGGCGGGTACCAGCAGGTGACTACCATGCAGCCTGGCCGAGCCTACTGGGTGAACCTGCGCCAGTCGGCCTGGGTCGATCTGACCGGCCTCGGCTCGGGGATGCCGGCGCCTCGCCTGGCGACACCGGTTCCCGCGGCGCCGGGCACGGTAGTGTGGGCTGAGGGCGCGACCGGGCGGCAGGCGATCCAACTCGGCGTGGGTGCGGATCGGCTAGTCGAGTTGCCGCCGGTGCCGCCCACGGGCCTGTTTGACGTGCGCGTCGAGGTGGCTCCGGGCCTGGCGGCGTTGCAGGTCCCCACCGCCCCCGGAACCTATCCGCTGCACCTGCAGGGCGGCGTCGAGCGGCTGCGGTGGGACGCCGCGGCAGGTGCCGGTTGGGAACTGCAGGTTGGATCGACGCGGGTGCCTCTGGTCGGCGCTGGCGAGTTGGCGGTGGCCGACGGTCAGCCGGTCGCGTTGGTGTATGCGGCCCGTCCCCAGGCCACGCTCCTGCGGAATGCGTATCCTAACCCGTTCAACCCGTCAACGACCATCCATTATGAGCTGGCGGCGGCGGGTGCCGTGCGCTTGAGCCTGTATTCGGTAACCGGTCAGTGGGTGCGCGACCTGGTGGCGGCGCCGCAGGCGGCCGGGTTGTACTCGGTGGCTTGGGACGGCCGCGACAGCGCTGGATTGGCGGTCGCCAATGGGGTGTACCTGTGCCAGTTGGAGGCCGGCGGTTCGCGCCAGATGATCCGCCTGATGCTGCTCAAATAGGGCACGCCCAGGGCTGTGAAGGCCAGGTTCAACGGCGCGGTCAGGCCGGGTACCGTTCCTGTATAGGAGCCTCACATCGGCAGTCAACGGCAGCGCCCCGCCGCCTCGGCGACGGGGCGCTGTTTGTGTCAGGACGCCCAAGCAGGGGCCAAGCCGCGCGACATGCAGTGCGCAAGGGCTTCTCGCCGTCCGCCAGGGCGCGGCGGTACCGACTCCGCCGGAGGAGAGCAGGGGTGGTGCCGCGCCGGCCACCGGATCCCGGCCCGAGACGGCCTTCCGGCCGCTGCCACACGACCGCGCCGCGACCCGCCGGCTCAGGAGGGCGTGTCGGCGCTGTTGGTCGCCACAGCGGGCGAGGATGGCGGAGCCCCACATGGGATCAGCGAGCCGTCGTCAACCGCGCGACGCGCAGGCTCACCCGTCGGCAGTGGGAGGCGCGAGCCCCAGGCGGCACTGGGGGCAGAAGCCCGGCCCTTTGAGGTCGATCTCTTCGGCCGCTCGCGAGGCGCGCATGATGCAGCCGAACTCGCGGCAGTGCACCAGGCCCAGCACGTGGCCCAGTTCGTGCACCGCCTCGCGCCGCGCCCGCTCGAGAACCAGATCCGGATCCTCGGGCAGGCCGTAGAACGACGGCCGCAGCCGGCGCAGCGATATCAGCGCCGGTGGTCGGCTGAGCAGGGCTTCGCCGAAGACAAAGGTCAAGATGGGGATGAACAGGTCGGCTTCGGTCACGCCCAGTATCGCGTTGGCCGTGCTCGGGCGCATAGCCTCGAGTCGCTGGAGGATGGGCGTAGACCAATACTGCTGCCGCCGCGGGTCATAGGCAAAGGCCGCGTCCAGAGGCGGCCCTGGCTGCACCCAGTCGCACGGCAGTACGGCCTGGAGTCCGGCGCCGATGGCGGGCAACATTCCTGGCGCAAGCGCGCCCACAGGGACCAGGCAGACGCGGAGCAGAACGCTGACCCCCCGATGTGCGCCGCTCAGTCAGTGGTGCGCCTGAGATCGTAGCGGCGGATCTTGTTGTACAGGGTGACGCGGTCGATTCCCAAGGCCCGGGCGGCCCGCGAGACATTACCCTCGAACTGATCGAGAACCCGCTGTATGTGCGTGCGCTCCACATCCTCGAGGGACAGCGAGGTGTCGACCGGCGGGGCCGCCGAGGGGTTCAGCGGCAGGTCGCCGGCCTGCACTATCTCGCCGCGCTGCAGCACCACGGCTCGTTCGACCACGTTCTGCAGCTCCCGCACATTGCCCGGCCAGTCATAGCTCTGCAGCAACCGCATGGCCTCAGGCGAGAAAGACCGCGCGGGCCGGCCCATCTCCCGGGCGGAGCGCTGCAGGAAGTGGTGCGCCAGCAGCTCCAGATCGCCCCTTCGAACCCGCAGGGGCGGCAGGGTGATGTTGAACACATTCAACCGGTAATACAGGTCCAGCCGGAAGCTGCCCTGACTGACCATATCCTGCAGGTTGCGGTTGGTCGCCGCGATGACCCGGAAATCGACTTCCTGGCTCTGGTTACCCCCCACGCGGGTGATCTTGCGGTCTTCCAGCACCCGCAGCAGATCGATCTGGGTCTTGGCGCTGATATCACCGATTTCGTCGAAGAAAATGGTGCCGCCGTCGGCCAGCTCGAACTTCCCCTTGCGCCGGTACTGCGCCCCGGTGAACGCCCCCCGCTCGTGACCGAACAGCTCGCTCTCGATCAACCCTTCAGGCAGACCGGCGCAGTTGGCGATGACCAGGGGCATGGCCCGCCGGGGGCTGGCTCGGTGGATGGCCCGCGCCACCAGTTCCTTGCCGGTGCCGCTTTCGCCGGTCACCAGTACGGTGGTATCGGTTGGGGCCACGCTGCGTACCAGCGAACGGACCTGCTCTATCTCCGGGCTGGTCCCGACCAGATCGTCCTCGTCCGCCGTGGCCGCGGCGATCCGCTCCTTGAGCTGCTCGTTCTCGCGCACCAACTGCTGCCGTTCGGTGGCTTTGTCGACAATACGCTGCAGGTCTTCGGGGTCGAAGGGCTTGGTGATGTAATCGTACGCCCCCTCCTTGAGCGCCTGCACCGCGGTGTCGACCGACGCGTATGCCGTCATGATGACGACCACCGCATCTGGCGTCACGTCCTTCAGCTTGCGCTGCAGCTCCAGGCCGTCCATGCCCGGCATCTTGATGTCGATGAGCATGATATCCCAAGGCCCCTGCTGCACCGTCTGCAGGGCCTCGCGGCCATTGCTGGCGGCGCCGACCGTGTACCCATCTTCGGCGAACCACTCGCGGAGTGACTCACGGACGACCAGTTCGTCGTCGACGATGAGGATCCGCGGTTTAGTTGCCATTCTCACCCGCCTTGGCATCGGTCTCGGTCGGACCGGCAAGCAACTCGCGTTCTACGGTGCCGTGCTCGGGCAGGGTGACGACAAAAGTGGTGCCGTGCCCGACTTCGGAGCGGACATCAATGCGTCCGTGGTGGCGACGCACAATGCCGTACACCACGGACAGGCCCAGACCCACCCCCTTCTTGTCCTGCTTGGTGGTGAAGAAAGGCTCGAACAGGCGGCCGATCAACTCCTGAGGGATGCCGACACCCGTGTCGGAGATCTGGATGACCACCTGCCGGTCGGTGCCTGCCCCTGACACGCTGGTGGCTACGTGCAGGCGCCCACCGTCCGGCATGGCCTCGACGGCGTTGATCAGCACGGCCAGCAGGGCCTGCTGGATTTGGTCCGGGTCGCAGTTGAGCAGGGGCAGGTCCTCAGCCAGCTCGCGCGTCAGCTTGATCTCCTGCAGCTCCAGCTTGTGCGAGATCAGGAACAGGGTTCGTTCCAGAATGTCATTGGTGTTGGCCTCGCCGGTCACGGCGCCGGATTGGCGGCTGAACTCCAGCAGGTTCTTGACGATGTTGCCGCAGCGCGCGGTTTCGGTCTCAATAGTCTGGAGGTACCGCTTCATGGAATCGACGCGTTCCGGCGCTGGGCCCCGCTCGCCGACCATGCGGCCCAGGAGCTTGGCGTAGGTCAGGACACCACTCAGGGGATTATTGATCTCGTGGGCGACGACCGCCGCGAGGGCTCCCAGGGACGCCATCTTCTCGTTATGCACCAGCCGGGCCTGGGCCTGCTGGAGGTCGCGCGTCTTTTCTTCCACACGTTCCTCCAGAGTGTGGGCCCAGTCGCGCAACTGCTGCTGTGCCCGGCTCAGCTCGGCGGCCATCTGGTTCAAGGCTCCGGCCAGGCGGCCGATTTCCGTCCGCGAACGGACGGCGATGCGGTGATCGAGTTGCCCGCTCCCGAAGCGCTCGGCCCCGATGATCACCTCGTGCACCGGGACGTGCACGAAGCGCCAGACGAACAGACCGCAGGTCGAGGCTATGATCAGCATGAAGAGATACACGAGGTACAGGAAGTTGCGGTTCTGCACCGCCACCGTCTGGTCGATGTCGGCCAAGGACAGCTGCAGGTCCATTACCCCCAGTACGTGCTGTGTTTCGGGCGAAAGGTGGCAGCCCGGCGCCGCGCAGGCTGCCTCATTGTACACTGGCGTGATCAAGCCGACGACGCGGTGGCCGCCCGGCGCGCCGAAGATGCGCGTCAGCTCTTGGCCCGCCGGCAGAGCCACTGGGGCCGACCCCACGTGGCAGCGGGTGCAGGCTTCGGCCTGCATGTCCACCACCTGGCCCCGTTCGCTGGCCGCTGACGAGAAGGTTACCTGGCCGCGCTTGTTAATCATCCGCAGGCGCTCGATGCCCGGCTGCTGGCCAACGTCCTGCATCATCTCATACACGCGGTCCTTGCGGTTCTCGAGCATCCCCTGGCGCATGCTGCGCGCCAGACTGTCGCTCAACCGCAGAGCGCCACGCACTGTCTCGTGTTCGAGATGCTCAGTGTGGAGGTCAACCACCAACCAGGCCAGCAGACCCAGCCCAGCCAGAGTGATCACCGCGATCAGGGCGAAAAGCCTCATGCTGAGCGTTGAAAGAACTGGCATGCGCACCCCGCTGCGGCCCGGCGACTGGCTGGCCGCGGTTCAGGCGTGGGTCAACAGGAATTCGCGTACCGCGCCCGACCAGTTAGCGTCGTCGAGCAGGACCCCCACATCGTCGACGGCGGTACCGCCATCGGCAAACGACAGCGGCATGGACCCCTGCACCCGCGAGCGCAGGCGGCTGGCGCACTCCTCCAACCATCGGTGGACCAGGCGGCCGGACAACAGATTGCTCAGGTTGGCGCGCATTTCCGGCACGCGTACGGCAAAGAGCCAGCCCGATCGGTACGGGTCCTGGGCCACCAGACCCGGTTCGGCCGCCAGCTGCGGATTGATGGCCACAACCTCACCGCTAACCGGCGCCAACATGGCGGCGCAGCGCTGCCCGCGACCCACCCGCCAGGCTGCCTTGCCCTGACACAGCACGGTCCCCACCGCCGGCAACTCGATCCGGTCGGCTGCCCCCAGCAGACGCCGGGCGAAGTCGTCGATGCCGACGCGGACCCGGTCAGGGCCTTCCACCCGCACCCAGGCGTGCCCGGGGTGGAAGGCCAACTCACCGTGCAGCGAGAACCCCCCCGCATACTCCGGTGCCGACAGGTGCGGCAAAGGTTCGGTGGCCGGCTGAGAGGACACCGCCGGCGCCGGCGCGCGGTGGCGCCGGCTGAGCCAACTGTCGACGACGACGCAGATCACCAGCGTGAGCAGCACTGCCAGAGCGACCACTGGGCCTCCTTGGCCGGGGCGACAGGGCTACCCCTGGGGCCGAAAGGAAAGGGAACGGAAGGGGGTGAGCAAGGCCGGGCGCCCCGCACTGCCGCACGTCGATGGGCCACCGGCCGCCTGGCTCAACCCGCCGACCCGATCAGGGCGCCGGGCGGGCGCCGGCGCCGTTGCTCGTCAATCAGGACCCGGCCTCGGCGGCCGTGACGGCGCTGCTGAGGAACTCGCACTGGAATCGCGCCCAGGCCTCGTCGGGCAACTCACTCAACGCGCCCGGCATGGGCATACCGCCATCTTGTATGGCCATGCCCGGCCGGGCCGGTGTCAGGTCGGCAAGGCAGTCGGCCAACCGCCGGAACTCCTGGCGCAGCCAGTCCGCCGCAGCGCTGGCTACCCGTAGTGACGCCATCTCCTCGCCCAGGCGGGTCGGCTGCAGCACGCACACCCAGTTATCACCGTATGTGCTGCGGCCCAGATCCCCAGGCCGGGAGAGCAGCCGGTCGTTGAGAAAGGTCACCCGCCCGGTAACCGGCGCCGCGACGGTCAGGTGCCGGTTGCCCTGGTCCAGGCGCAGTAGGGGTTCGCCCTGCCGTACGGCGTCGCCCACCTGTCGGGGCACTACCTGCTCGATGGTGCCCACCAGGTAGCTGACCAGGCCGTCCAGCCCGACGCGTACATGGCCCGAGCGCAAGATCTCAGCCCAGGCATGGCCCGGGTGCACGAAGACGCCGGCCGGCAGGGCGGCTGGGGTTGTCGGTGCCGGAACCCGCACGGCACCCGTGGCCCGGCGGCGGCGTTCCCTACCCAAGTCGACGGCCAGCAGCGCCGCGACGAACAGGACCAGCAGCAAAGCAACCATGGTTCCACCTCCCGTCTTGTGGTGCAGGTGCTCGCGGGGCCGAGCCGCGTTGTTGACCCGGGCAGCCGGCCCGAACCCGGGCCGGAAACCGATCAGGTTGGCATGGGACACGAATGTCGCAGGTCCAGGTGCTCGCCGAACAACAGCCCTGCAATGCCCGTGCCAGGCTTGCCCGGTTCGGCTAACCTGCTGGGGCGCAACGCGAACCCGGTCGGTCCAGGGCGGCTGGTGACGACGGTGTGTAACGATTCCTTACAGCAGCTAGCCCGCCGGGGGCACCCGAGTAAGCCGCCAAGGAGATCGTAAGATCATGGTGGACAGTAAGTTAAACGCCAATTGAGAAGGTCAGTTGTGGTGTTGTATGATTCAACAACCGCAGTGTCCGCCGCCGCTCGACCGGACAGGGAATGTTGACAATGCCGCCATCTGGCCTCTCCCACCCGACGGCGGCTCCCAGGACCGGCGGTCGATGACCCTGTGAGCCGGCGTCCGGGGTCACTCAGCCCATGCGCTGCCGACGCTTGGGCATGGGCAGCTGCCGCGAGCTGCGGGCCCGTGACAAGTTGCTGTGCTCTGGGCAGACCATGGGTCCCGGGCGCAGCGGTGCCGGCGCCCGGGGGCTCCGTCCGCCCCCCTTGTCGGCCCTGGCAGAACCGGCTGGCGGGTCGGCCGCGTCCCGGCCTTCGCCGCGCCTGGGCTGTCATTGGCTAAAGTTTTAACATTTCTTGACGTGCCTGTGGGACGCCGCTATATTTCCCGCCAGTGTGAAAACTTCCACATTTGAGCCCGGCCAAAGCCCTATGGACTCCCAGGCGCAGTTGAGTCGTCGCGAACGTCAGATCATGGATGTGATCTACCGCATGGGCGAAGCCACGGCCGAGCAGGTCCGCCTCGAACTGCCCGACAGCCCCGCCAATGCCTCGGTGCGCACCCTGCTGCGCATTCTGGAAGCCAAAGGGCAGCTGGTGCACCGACGCGAGGGCAAGCAGTTCATCTACTCGCCCGTGATGTCGCCAGAGGCCGTGGGCCACTCCGTGCTGCGTACCATCACCCGCACATTCTACCAGGGATCACCCCACAAGACCCTGGCCGCGCTCCTGTCCATGTCGCGAGCCGAGTTGTCGCGTCAGGAATTGGACGAGCTCAAGGGGCTGATCGAGGCGTACGAGGAGGCGGGTCAGCAGGACGCGGTGGCCCGTGTCTGAGGGGTTGGCGGCCCTGCTGCCGCACCTGGCCGTCCGCAGCCTGCTGCTGGTAGCGGTGGCTCGCGGCGTGGTGGCGCTGCCGGTAGCCCGCGGGGCCGTCCGCCAGCATCTGGTCTGGACGGCCACGGCCGTGGGGCTGCTGCTGCTGCCGTTTCTGCTGCTGGTCCCGCCCGGCCTGGGTCTGGCCGTGGGACCCAGTCTTGGCGTGCCTACCCTCGGGCGGGGCACCGCCTGGGCGTCGGGTGCAGTGGCCACCGTGTCCGCCCCCGCGACAGCCAACCTGAACCCCAGTGCGCCGGCGGCTCCTAGCCCGACCTGGGATACAACGGCGGCTGAGCTGGCGATCCGCCTGAGCCAGGGGTGGACACTGCTGGCCGCGGCGTGGCTGGTGGGCGCCGCGGTCCTGGGTGGCCGCTTGCTGCTGCAGTACGCGCACCTCCGGCGACTGGTGCAGCGGGCCGCGGCCGTTGACGGGCCGCCCTGGTCTGCCGACCTGGCGGTGGCGGCTACCCGCACCGGCGTGACGCGCCCGGTCCACCTGGTGGCCCACCCCCTGATCACCTCACCGACCGTGCTCGGGGTGCTGCGGCCAGCGGTCCTGCTCCCCCCCGCAGCCCATGGTTGGGCGGCCGCGCGGCGGCAGTCGGTCCTGCGCCACGAGTTGCTTCACATTCGCCGCGGCGACCCCTGGGTGCAACTGCTGTTCCAGGTGGTGTGTGCGCTCTACTGGTTCAGCCCGTGGGTGTGGCGGGCGGCCCGGTGGGCTCGGGTGGCGCGCGAGTGCGCCTGCGACGACCGGGTGGTGGCTTCGGGCATTGGCGCGGCCGACTATGCCCGCGAACTGCTGGCGACGGCGCAGCACCTGTTGTCCATGGAACCGCGTCGCAGCGGCCCTTTGCCCGGCTTCGCCCGTCGCTCCGAACTGCGGGTGCGTGTCTGCGCCTTGTTGAGCGGCCGGACGTCCAGCAGTCACGTGTCGCGGCGCTGGCTGGCCGGCATGTGCCTGGCGGCCACCGCCACGGTCGTGGTGCTGGCAGCCGTCTGCCCGGTGCCCGCCCTGGCCGGCGCTCAGGTGCGTCAGCTGCGGCTGTTCTACGCCGCCGACGCCACGGCGCCCGCGGTGGACCTGCTGCTCGACGATCAGCTCGTGCTGGTCAACGTGCGCGGGCACATGGGGACTTCCTGGACCACCTCGCCGACGGCGGTGGGCCCGGGTCTGCACCGACTCGAAGTGCGGCCCAGCGCCGGCCCCGCCGACGCCGGTGTCCGGAGCACGATCAGTGTCGAGCCGGGGGTTGACTACCTGACCTTTGTCCTGGGGCGACCCGGGCAGATGTCGCTGCGGACGGTAGCGGACGACCTGACGCTGCCGCCGGCCGGGCGGCAGAAGGTCCGGGTGGTTCACGGCGCTCCGGGCACCGGGCCCTTCTCGGTAACCATCCGCGAGTTGTCCAGCCGTACCGGCTCAGCCGGACGGGCGCTGTTCCGCAGTCCTGACCTGGTGTTCGGCGAGATGACCGGCTACGCGGAGTTCCCCTCGGGCCCTGGCTACGCCGTGGAGCAGACGATTCAAGGCCGACGCTCGCCGTTGACCCCGCACCTGACGACCCAGGACGGGGGGGTCACTTTCATTGTGTTGACCAATCCCAACGGATAACGAAGCGGTCCCGGCCCACCTGAGTTACTGCGGCGGCTTCCATGCCGCTGCTTGAGAAGGGAGCAGTTTGCCGATGAAACCGACCCTGCACCTGTTACTGGCGACACTCGCCCTGAGCGGAGTCCCTGGCCTGTCGGGCCCGGTGTCGGCCGTCTCGCCGCCGGGCAACGCCGTTTACCGCGATGTCACCGCGGAGTCGGGTATCCGCTTCTCGCACACCTTCGGTGCCGAGGAAATGAGCAACATCCTGGAGGCCACCGGTTCAGGATGCATGTTCTTCGACTACGACGGCGATGGGTGGATGGACGTATACGCGGTCAACGGCTGTGTCCTCGAGGGGATCAGCAAGGTCCGGCCGGGAGCGCCGTTGCCGGACCAGAATGATCATCTGTTCCGCAACCTGGGTAACGGCACCTTTGCCGATGTCACCCGTCAGAGCGGCGCCGACGACCCGCGGTACGGCATGGCCTGTGTGGCCGGTGACTACGACAACGACGGTCGGCAGGACGTGTACGTGACCAACTACGGCCGCAACACCCTGTACCACAACCAGGGCAACGGCCGTTTTGCCGATGTCACGGCAGCAGCCGCAGTGGGCGACTCGCTGTGGGGCGCTGGCGCCACCTTCTTCGACTATGACCGCGACGGGGACCTGGACCTGTTCGTGGGCAACTACCTTGAGTTCGATCCGGACTACCACCTGGCCTATGCAGGCGACGGGCACCCCGGGCCCCTGTCCTACCCGGGGCAGCCCGATGTGTTGTACCGAAACAACGGCAACGGCACGTTCACCAATGTCACCGCGGCGGCGGGCGTGCTCGACGACGAAGGTCGAGCCATGGGGGTGGTGGCCGGCGATCTCACCGGTGACGGCTGGCCGGACCTGTATGTGGCCAACGACGCCATGGCCAACTACCTGTACCGGAACAACGGCAACGGCACTTTCACCGACATCGCCCTGGAGTCCGGCACCGCCTTCTCGGCCAACGGCGACGCCAGTTCCTCCATGGGCGGCGACCTTGGCGACTATGACAACGATGGCGATCTGGATCTCTTCGTGCCGGACATGGGGTACAACAACCTCTATCAGAACCAGCGGAGCAGCTTCTTCCAGGATGTCACCGCCGCCGCCGGTATCGCGGTGCCCAGCGGTCCGTACGTCAGTTGGCACGGTGGGTTCTTTGATTACGACAGCGACGGTTTCCTGGACCTGTTCATCTCAAGCGGCAACGCGCATTACCTGACCCACAAAGAGGAATCGCTGCTGCTGGCCAATGTGCCGGGCCCCGGGGGGACCCGTGTGTTCCAAGATATCAGCACCCAAGCCGGCGGGTGGTTCCGCGAGCGCACGGTAGCGCGCGGCGCGGCGGCGGGTGACTACGACAACGATGGCGACCTGGACCTGTTCGTCGTCGAGCTGGATGGCCCCTCCGTGTTGTTGCGCAACGACGGCGGCAACGCCAATCACTGGCTGCAGGTGGCGCTGCAGGGGACCCGGGGCAACCGCGACGCGGTAGGCGCGTGGGTCACGGTGCGGGCGGGGAACCTTGCCCTGCTGCGCGAACGAATGACTGCGGTGGGCTACTTCTCCCAGAACGACCCGCGGTTGCACTTCGGGCTGGGCACCAACGCTCGGGCCGAGACCATTGAGGTCCGGTGGCCCGGGGGCCAGGTCCAGACCCTGAACGACGTGGCCGCGGACCAGGTGGTGACGATCAAGGAGCCGGTCCGATGAAGCCAAGCGCACCACCCGCCCACCTTCGCCGCTACGGGTTGGCCGGGTCCCTGTTGCTGTTGATGCTCTTCCCGGCGGTCATCCGTGGCGCGGTTGCCGGCCCAACGATTGTATTCGTGCAGGAGGCCGTGGGAAAGCCAGACTCGGCCAGCCGGGTGGTGGCCCTCGATCCCGACGGCCGGGTCCGCGTGTTGACTGAAGGCTTCGCTGCGGCTACTGATCCAGCGGCCTCGTACGACGGCCAGCGCGTGCTCTTCGCCGGCCGCCTGCGGCCCGGGTCGCGCTGGGAGATCTGGGAGATGGCGGCCGATGGCTCGGGCAAGATGCGGGTGGCCACCGGACCGGGCGACTGCCGCGAACCGGCCTATCTGGCCACCGCGGCCATCGACGCCCCCAACTTCCGTGATCGGGTCCGGTGGATCACCTACACAGCCAGCGACCCCGGGGCGGTGGACGAACAAGGGCGTGGGCCCCTCACGTCACTGTGGGCCACGCATCTGACACCGTTGGCGGGTCGTGAGCCCGTGGTCTGGCGCACCACATACAACCTGGGCGGGGATCGGGCGCCGACCGTCCTTGGCGACGGCCGCGTGCTCTATTCCTCGTGGCAGCGCCAAGGCTATGCCCTGATGACCATCAGTTGGGCAGGAGAGGACCTCAACCCCTTCTACGGTTGTCAGGACAGCACGCTGTCCCAGCTGGCACCGTGCGAAGTGCGCGCTTCGCGGCGGGTGGTGTTCATCGAACGGCAGGGCGCGGCCGCTGACAACAGCGGACGCCTGGCCGAGGTGTCGCTGCGGCGGCCGCTGCACAGCCACCGTGTCCTCAGCCAGGACCAGGGCCGCTACCGCACGCCGCAGGAAGCGGCCGACGGCAGCCTGTTGGTGGCCTGGGCTCCGGCCGCGGGCCGCGGGTCGTTCGGAATCTATGGCTTCGACGAGCGCCGAGGCCGGCCCGGGCGCCTCGTCTACGACGATCCCCTGTGGGACGATTTCGATCCACAGCCGTTGGTGCCCCGCCAGGAACCCACGGCCCGCATCCCGATGGCGGCGATGGCCTCGGTCCTGGATCTGGGCGGGTTCAAGAACGCGGGCCAGATCCAGTGCATGAACGTGTACGATACCGATCGCCCCGAGGTCGCCGCGATCCGGCCCGGCCAGGTCAAGAGCGTGCGCTTTGTCGAGGGGCTGACGCTGTCGCCCGCGGAGGCCGGCCGCCGGCGAGAACAGCCCCCGGTATCGGCCGACGGTACGTGGCCCGGGCCCTTCGTGACGACCCGGCCTCTGGGCGAAGCCCCGGTGGAGGGCGATGGGTCGTTCTACGTCAATGCCGTGGGCGATACCCCCTTCTACGTGGAGACACTGGACGCCCAGGGGCATGTTCTGGCGACCATGCGGACCTGGATGTGGGTGCGCAGCGGCGACCAGCGCGGCTGCGTCGGCTGCCACGAGAACAAGGAACTGGCACCCGAGAACCGCGCCACGCAGGCACTGGTCAAGGGCGAACCCACCTGGATGCTCGGACCGCGGGCCAACGCCGCGCCGGCCAACCGGTGATGTCGGGGAGGAACAGTCGATGATGCGTGCGCGCTCTACAGTGGTCACTTGGGCCATCTCCCTGTTGGCGGCGGTTGCCCCTGCCGCCACGCAGGCCATGGTCGGCGAACCCAACGCCGCGGCCGCCGGCGACAGCGGGGTCGCCTGCACGGTCACGGACGGGCGTCCCGATGTCACGCGTGGCTCTCGCTACGCGGTGCCTGAGGACTCGCTCTACAAGTCGCCGATCAACCTGCTGCTGACCCCTGATGGCCGTCGTCTGTTGGTGGCCTGCGAAGGCAGTGGCGAGTTGCTGGTTGTCGACCCGGAGAAGCGTCGGGTTGTCGGCCGCGTGGCGGTGGGCGGTGAGCCCTTCGGTCTGGCGGTCAGCGCCGACAGCCGCCGGGCTTTTGTTTCCGGCCGCAACCGCAGCGAGGTCGTGGTGGTGGATCTGCTGCGCCTGACCGTGGTGCAGCGCTATCCGGTGGGCGACGACCCGCACCACCTGGTGCTCAGTCGTGACGGCCGCCGGCTCTATGTGACCAACCTGGGGATCAACTCGGTGTCGGTCCTGGACGCGGCTACGGGCGCGGAAGAGAAGCGCCTGGCCACCGGCGTCGGCCCCTTCGGGCTGGCGCTCAGTCCCGATGCGGCTTCGGTGTGGGTCTCGACCCAGTACTCGCAGCCGGTGCCGCACCGCACGCCACCGGTGCTGGAAATGACTGTGATCGACGACGCGCGGCAACTGGTGCGCGAGCGGCCGCAGTTGCGCGGGGCGCTGGTAGGGCAGGCCGTGGCACTCACGCCCGACGGCGCCTTCAGCGTCACCGCGGTGGAACTGCCCAAGAACCTGGTGCCGGAAACGCAGGTGTACCAGGGCTGGATGGTCACCTATGCGTTGGCTTTCACTGAGACCCGCCCTCGCGGTCGCACGGCATACCTGCTGCTGGACGAACCCAACGCGTACTACGCCGATCCCTATGGCCTGGCGATAGCGCCTGACGGCAAACGCCTGTACGTATCGTCCAGCGGGGCCGACGCCATCAGTGTCGTTGACCTGCCGCGCGCGCTGTCACTGCTGCGCGTGAAGGACGGCCGCATTGGTCTTGACGACCAGGAGATCGCCCAGTTCGCCCGCCACCTGGCCCTGAGCAGCGAGTATGTCCTGGCCCGCATTCCCACGGGCGCCGTTGGCGCCAACCCCAAGGGATTGACCCTCAGCCGCGACGGCCGCTGGCTCTACGTTGCCAATCGCCTGGACGATCAGGTGGCCGTGATCGATACCCGCACCTGGCAGGTGGTCTACCGGATTGACCTGGGCGGGCCGGGCGTGGTCAGTCAGGTTCGCGCCGGAGCCAAGCTGTTCAACTACGCGAGCATCAGCTTCCAGCACCAGATGAGCTGCACCACCTGCCATCCCGAATACGGCGTCGACGGTTTGATTTACGACATTGCGGCCGACGGCGGCATGGGGCATAACCTGGTCGACAACCTGACCCTGCGGGGCATTGCGGAGACCGGTCCGTTCAAGTGGACGGGCAAGAACCCGACGCTGGAGCGCCAGGAGGGCCCGCGCGCGGCGCAGCTGTTCTTCCGGACCCATGGTTTTGAGGCGGCGCAGAATCAGGAGATTGTCCGTTTCATCGAGTCCCTGCCGCCCCGACCGAACCGCTACCGTCTGCAGCACGATCCCACCGTTGCCGAGCACCAGGCGGTTGGCAAGCGGTTCTTCAACCGCGGCTACGACAACCAGGGGCGCTACATACCGGTCGCGAACCGCTGCGTGACCTGCCACCCGACCCCGTACGGCACGGACCGCAAGACTCACAACGTGGGCAGCCAGGGCTACCACGACCGGGGCGGGGACTTCGACACGCCCCATCTGCTCAACTCGTTCGAGCGGCCGCCTTTCATGCACGACGGGCGCTGCTACAGCCTGGAGGAGATCTGGACGGTGAACAACCCGTACGACACGCACGGGGTCACCAACGAGATGAGCAAAGACCAGCTCAACGCCCTGATCGAGTACATCAGGGCTTTCTGAGGAGCGCAGCGCGATGACGAGCGGATGCCGGGGGTGGGCGCTGGCGGCAGCGGTTCTGGGGGTGATGACCCACAGTCCCAGCGCGGCTCAGTATTACGAAGACGTCATGGAACCGGCCCAGCTCGGGCTGACCGAACTGCGGCCGGCACGCACGCCGTCCTCTGCCTATGTGGGTAACGATGTCTGCCGCCAGTGCCACGAAGCGGCGTACCAGAAGTGGCTGGGTACGGCCCATGCGCGCACCTCAGTGCAGTTGCGGACCCAGATCGCCCACGCCATCGCCAAGGCCGAAACGGCCAATGTGGCTGACCCGTCGCGCAGCGCCAAGTGCCTGGGTTGCCACGGGGTGGCTGTCGACGTACCGGCGGCCTGGCGCGGCCCGGGCTTCCGTATCGCCGAAGGGGTGACCTGCGAGCGTTGCCATGGCCCCGGCGGCGATCATGTCGCGGCGCGCGAGGACTCCACCCGGGGCATCAACGGTACGCTCGAGGGGCCGTCGGAAACCATCTGCCGCACCTGCCATCAACCCAAACCCTCGCATGAGCGCCTGGGCCGCAAGCCTTTTGACTATGCGGGTTCCTATGCCAAGGTAGCCCATCCGAAGACGGCCGAGAAAGCCGAAGACGAGTTGGAGCCGGCGGCTTTGGGCATCTGGTACGTCGACTCGGTGATTGCGCCCCCGGCGTCCTATGTGGGCAGCGCGGCCTGCGCCCACTGTCATCAGGCCGCCTATGACCGCTGGCGGCAGTCGGCCCACGCCGGCGCCTTCTACGGCCTGCGCACCGAGACGGCCTACAGCATGGATCTGGCCGGCGGACCCACCATCGGCGGCCCGGCCCGCAACGGAGTGTGCCTGAGCTGCCATGCCACCGGTCACGACGTTGCCGCTGCGGCGCGGCAGCCAGGTTTCCGCCTGCGCGACGGGGTCGGCTGCGAGAAATGCCATGGCCCGGGCAGCGGGCACCTGCAGGCAATGCAGGAGCACCGCAACGTGCCGGGCCACGGGCTCACGCAAGCCGCCGACGACGGTACCTGCCAGGCCTGCCACCGTCCGCAGCGCACCCATCAAAAGTTGGAGGCCCCTGCCTTCGACTACCCCGTGGCCTGGGAGAAGATTGCCCACTGAAACCCCACGCCGCTCTGGCGTGACGTACAGGAGCTGAACTCATGCGACCACTGCGCGCCCTGCTGTTACTTCTGGGGCTGGCCGGCAGTTGCCTGGCGGCCACCCCGGACAATCTGCCACTGGTGTTGACCGATTGGGAGACCTTCTACGTCAAGGACGGCCTGCCGTCGGACAAGATCATGGCCGTGGCCGTCGACAGCGACCGGGTCTGGGTGGGCACTGACCACGGGCTGGCCCTGCGGGAGAACGGCACCTGGACCACGTACACGACCAAAGACGGCCTGGCCTACGATGCCGTGATTTCGCTGGCCGTGGATCCGGCGACGCGCGACGTGTGGGCCGGCACCATGGGCGGCCT
>CAITNQ010000036.1 GCA_903893785.1 uncultured Gemmatimonadota bacterium | reverse complement strand
GCCGTGCGCTGGCGGTCGCCATCCAGCTGACCCAGCGTCTCGCGCAGCTGCCGCAGACGTTCGGTGTCCGGCACGTCAGCGCTGCCAAGAGCCGGCCGCGGGTGGGCCGTCGAGCCGCAGACCGGGCAGGGCTCGCCTGGACGCAGTTGGCGCGCCAGCAACGCTGCCGACCCCTCGTGGAAAGCCCGTTCGTTCTCCTGCAACTGGCGCACCGCCGCGTCCAGGGCGGCCTGGGCAACCGCGGCCGCCTGCCCGGCCTGGTCACACGCGGCAGCGCGGCGCTGTTGTTCAGACCGCAGGCGCTCCAGACGTAACCGCCGCCGGTGGGTTTCCTGACCGGTTACCCAAGCCTGCTGCCGCGCCGTCAACTGGGCCGCCACGGCCTCCAATGCCCCCAGTCGCTGCCGCTGGGCCGACACGGCCTCGTCGGCGCTGGCGGCCGCATCACGGGTCTGCTGACCCTGGGCCACCGCGGTGACGCGATCGGCCTCGGACTGGCCCGAAGCCATCGCGACCACGGCCAGCTGCGCCAACTGGTCCACGATCGACTCGAGCGAGGCCTGCTGGCGCTGCAGCGCCGTGGCCGCAGCCTGCGCCTGTTCCTGCTGCGCCGCTCGATCGCGGCGCTGTCCATCCAAGGCCGCGATCGTCGCCTGCGCGGCCGTGGCGCGTTGGCGGGCCTGCTGGCCCTGCGACCACGCCGCAGTCGAGCGTTGGGCCAGCACCTCGACCTCGGCCGTTCTCTCGGCCCACCGGTCGCGGCGGACGCAGATGTCGCGTGTCTGGGCCGCGCGCCCCTCGCGGGCGGTGCGCTGCCGGGCCACGCCCTCAAGCTCTGCCAGGGCCGCCTGACGCTCCTCGAGCAGCGCCCGTGCCGCGACCGCCGCCTGCGCCGCAGCGTCGGCCTGTCGGCCCGCCAGCTGCGCCGCTTCGCTGGCCCCCAGCCGGGTCGCCGCAGCCTCGTCCAGCCGGCCCACGCGCGCCGCCAACTCCGCCAGTCGGTGCAGTTCGCGCCGGGCTACCTCAGCTTCCTCGGTTCGCGCCTCAGCCTGGCGCAGAGCGTGGGCCGCCTCGTCGCGTTTCTCCCGGGCGGCGGCCAGCGCCGCCACGGCAGCGAGACGCCGCTGGGCGGCGGCGTCGGCCTCCCGTTGCCGCTCACCGCGCACCCGAAAGGCCTCGTCCAACTGGCTCGCGCGGCGGCCGCACTCCAGCTGGCGGCGCTGCTCGTCAACCGTGGCCTGTTGCCCGGCCACCTCCTTCACCGCCGCCTCAGCCACGGCCAACTCGGTCAGCTGCAGGTGCACCTGCCGCCCGTGCCGCAGGGCGGCCTCGGCCGTCTCTACCGCCTGGCGCTGCGCGGCCAGGGTCTGGTCGGCCGCTGACAGGGCCGCGGCCGCCGCCTGTTCGAGGGCCAGCAACTCGTCCGCCGCCGCCACGCCGGCCATTTCCAGCACCTGCTGCTGCCGCGTCTGACCCTCCACCAGCCGGTCGTGCAGCTGCTTGCGCTGTTCTTTAAGCAGGGTTTCCATGCGGCCGTAGACACTGGTGCGGAACAGGGTCTCCAGGATCTTCTGGCGGCCGTTGGAGTCAGCCGTCAGCAGCTCGCGGAACTGCCCCTGGGGCAGCATGACCACCTGCCGGAACTGATCCGCCTTGAAGCCCAGGATCTCCTCCACCTTGTCGCTCACTTCGCGCGACCGGTAGGCCAGGGGCTCGCCGTCCATCTCCGGGCGCGCATCCCGGGGACGCCGCCACAGCGCCGCCGCTGCCGCCTGGGTGGTAGCCCCGTCGCCGCGGCGGTTGGGCCGCAGGTACTCGGGGTTGCGGCGCAGGCGGTAGGTCTGGTCACCGACGGCGAAGTCCAGCGTCACCACCGTGGCCTGCAGCGGGTCGCTGTACTGACTGCGCATGTCGTTACCGTGGCGCTCGTTGCCCGATGTCTGACCGTACAGGGCGTAGCAGATCCCATCGAGGATGGTGGTCTTGCCTGCCCCCGTGGGGCCGGTGATCAGGAACAGCGAGCGGGGCCCCAACTCGGCGAAGTCGATGACCTGCCGGCCGGCGTAAGGGCCGAAGGCCTCCATGGTCAAGCGCAGCGGTCTCATCGGGCATCACCTCCTTCCTGCCGCCGGGCCTCGTCGGCGATCCGGGCAAAGACCTCCTGGCGCGCGGGACCCAAATCCTCGCCGGTGACGTGGGCATAAAAGGCGGCAAACAGCTGCGCATCCCCGGTCTGGCGATGGTCTGGAGGGACCAGGTCGCTACCCGCCGCCGCTGTCAATGCGGCCCGTTCCAGGTGCAGCACATTGGGGTACACCTCCCGCAGGCGACCCATGGCATCGAATACCGGGCCGTCGTCCTGCAGCGTTACCATGAGGTAGTCCTCTGCCGACGAAGACGACGGCGCCGAGGCCAGCAGGTCGGCCAACGTGCCGGACAGGCAACGGACTTGCCGCCGGGGCGTCAGGGCGATGCGTTCCACCTGGCATCGGCCGTCGGCGTCCATCTCCACCTGCAGTACCGCCTTGGCCTGCCCTGCCTCGCCGAATGAATAAGGCAACAGCGAACCGCTGTACTGGACTCGACCGTCGCCGCACGTCTGCGGGCGGTGGAGATGCCCCAGGGCGACGTAGTCAAAACCCGTGAACACCGCCGCGTCGACCATGCCAGCACCGCCGACGCTCAGTGGCCTTTCGGATTCGGACACCTGGCCACCACCGACAAAGCAGTGCCCCACGAGCACCGAGCGAGTACCTGCCACCCGGCGTTCGCGGATGGCGTCCAGCAGGCATCCCAAGGCTTCGGCATGTCCCTGCAGCTCGGGCCGGTCCAGTTGGTGCCGGACCACTGCGGGCTCAGCATAGGGCACCGCGTGCACATGTACCGGGCCGTGCTCGTCACACAGGACGACGGGCGGTCGCCCAGTGCTGGGCTGCCCCGCAACGTGCAGACCGTGGTTGCGCAGTAGATCGGCGCCGAAGTTGAGGCGCTCGCCGCTGTCGTGGTTGCCGGCGATAAGGACCACCGGCAGGCCGAGTTGAGCCACGAGACGGTTGAGTACCTCGTCCAGAAGGCAGACGGCCTCCGTGGGTGGCACGGCACGGTCATAGACGTCGCCGGCGATCACCACCACGTGGGGTCGCCACTGTCGGGCCAGTTCAATGAACTGCTCGAGCAGGTAACGCTGGTCGTCAATCAGGCTGACGCCGTGCAGGCCCCTTCCCAGGTGCCAGTCGCTGGTATGCAGCAGCCGCATGCGCGGGATCTCCTCGGGGTTGCGGGAAGCACCTTGCAGACCAGACGGTCAGAGCCTGCGCCACGGTCCAGGCACATCCGTCCTGACGATGGCGACCAGGGGGAAGTTTCCTGCCGGGCGGCCGCTGGCGGGCACGGCGCATCCTGGCGGCGTTGGGGACCACGGCCCCGGTGCCGGGCCTGCCGCCCGGACCTCGCTTATAAGCTCCGCAGGCCGGCGCTGTCAAGTAGAGCCGGCGCGCGGTCAGGGGCGACGGTGGTCCCGCACCACGGCCGCAGCGCGCGGCGCGGGTTTGACGGCCGGCACAGGCTGCGCTTGCGGGAGGAGCCGCCGCGACGGGGGGGCCGAGCGGGTACCGAAGCCACCGGCCGCGCGCCGCACGACGGACGCCGGATGGGCCCCGGTTGACTCCGTCACCGGCGCGGGGCAGATTCCGGCGGCGCCGGGCGACCCGGGGCAGCATCGTCGCTGGGCCGCCGCCGGGCCACAGGTCGGCCCCCACGCCAGCACCGCGACTGCGGCCATACCGGGACCGCAACGCAATGCCGGGAGGGTTCATGCCCCAGGTCAGCATCCCGTACCACGCGGCGAGCTTCGCCCAGATGGGTGTACTGGCCGCGTGGGAGAAGCATGGACACGAGTTGGAATGGGGCCGCGGGCAGTGCCTGGCCCTGCTCGACGACGGCTGCGATCTAAACGATCCGGCCTGGCGCGCCCAACTGCCGTGGGGCCCCAAAGTCATCGCCACCTGGAACGCGATCGACGACAACGACGAATGCCATCCTGTGCCGCCCGGGTACCACGGCACTAGCGTGGGGTACCCGTCTTCGCTGAATTTGGATGGCGTTCGCGGCGTGGCGTACAACAACCACGTCGCGCAGGTCCGGTGCGTCTCCATCGTGCACCTGCGCCAGGATGAGTCGCTGACCCTGGCCCGGGCCCTGCATTGGGTTCGCGACCACGCCGAGCAGTTCCACATCACCGCCGTCAACCTGTCGCCCCTGGACGACCAGGCGCACCAGGAGCCCGTGCCGACGGCCATCGACAGCGAGTTGGCCGCATTGCGGCAGGCGGGCGTCTGGGTCAGTGCCCCCTGCGGCAACAACGGGTACACCGACGGCATCTCGTGGCCGGCCTGCCAGCCCGACTGCTTCGCCATCGGCGCCACCGTGCCCGGCCGGCGCGAGGTCCATCTCGATCACGGCGCCGGGGTCGAACTGCTGGTGGCGGCCGACGCCACCTCGTCGTCCAATGCCTTCGCCGCCGCCAGCGCGCAGGTCCTGCGCGAAGCCATCGGCACGTGGGGTTACCGGTGGCAGCAGGACGGCGACACGCTACCGGCGGCCATGATGGCCATTTTCCGCCGCACCGGAGTCCCTATCCACGAACTCGCCACCGGACGGACGTGGCCCGAACTGGACTTGCTGGCGGCGCTGGACCACGTCAGGTAGAGGAGCACGCCATGCAGCCCAAGTGGTTCGAGCACAGCTTCCGGCGCAACCTGGTGGACATGCACATCGCCGACAGCGACCCACGCTTCATGCGGGCCTATGACCCGGTCCACTATGTCGACAACCTGGTTCGGGCTGGCATTGATACCGCCATTGTGTACGCGGGTAACTGCCTGGGTCTGTGTTTCTGGCCGACGCGCGTGGGCCAGATGCACCGCGGCCTGGACGGTCGGGACATCCTGCGCGAGGTGACCGACGAGTGTCGCCGGCGGGATCTGAAGGTGGTCGTGTACTTCAATATCTGGTCACGGTGGGCCTACGACACCCATCCCGAATGGCGGTATGTGAACGCGGCGGGCAAAGGGCATCTGGTCGAGACGCAGGGACAGCGCTACGGGCTATGCTGCCCCAACACGGCCTATGGCCCTTACGTGCTGCAGCAGGTGGCGGACCTGGCCGAGCACTATGCCATGGACGGTTTCTGGGTTGACATGATCGGTTGGTTCGCCGGTCCCTGCTTCTGCGCCGCATGCCAGGCCCGTTACCGTGACGAGACGGGCGCCGCGTTCCCGGCCCAAGTCGACTGGCTGGACCCGGCCTTCGACCAGTTCCAGACTCGGCGCGAAGCCTGGTTTGCCGGCTTCGCCCGCGACATCCGCGCCACGCTGCACCGCCACCAACCGGCTGCTTCCATCACCTTCCAAGCGGCTTCCTGGTCCCTGGGTTGGTACCTCGGGGTATCGCCGGAGCTCTTTGCCCAGTCCGACTACCTGGCCGGTGACTTCTACGGCGATCCCATTGAGCAGTCCTATGTGTGCAAACTGCTCGAGGCACTGGCCACGCACCGCCCCGTGGAATTCATGACCTCGCGCTGCCCGACGTTGGCCGAGCACACGACCATGAAGCCGCGCGAACTGCTCGAGGCGCAGGCCTTTGCTGCCATGGCCAACAACGCCGCCTTCGTTTTCATCGACGCCATGAATCCGGACGGCACCGTCGAGCCCGCGCCCTACGTGGTGATGGGTGACATCCTGGCGCGGACGCGGGTGTATGAGCAGTACCTTGGGCCGCACTTGACGCGCCTGGCGGATGTGGGCCTTTACACGGACCTGCGCTCACTGGCGTCGCTGCAGGACGCCGGCACCCCGCTGGCCGACGCCAGTCCCCGCCGCGTCCCGGCCCGGTCCCTGCAGCGGGTAGCGGCCACCCTGGTGCGGCATCACCTGACCTACGATGTGGTAACGCGCCGCCAACTGGGCGAGTTGGCCCGCTTCCGCGTCGTGATCCTGCCGGACGCCTTCCGCCTCGACGTCGAAGAAGCCGCCGCGCTGCGGGAGTACGTCGCTGCCGGCGGGCGGCTCTATGTCAGTGGCGATACGTCACTCGCGGCGGGCAACGGCGATTTCCTGCTGGGTGATATGCTGGGTGTCCGGCGCGCGGGCCGAACCGCGTGGGAGATCACCTTCCTGTCGCCTACGCCCGGCCACAGCGAGCTGTCGCCGGCCACCACCGGCGCGCCACTGGAACTCAACGAAGGCATGACCCTGGTCGAGGCAGACGCCGACGCCGAGGTGCTGGCCCACCTGGCGCTGCCCTACACGCCGCCGTTTGATGCACAGGTGTACGCATCGGCCATCAGCAACCCGCCCGGGCCCGCCAGCGAACACCCGGCGCTGGTGCGCCATGCCTATGGTCAGGGCGTGACATTGTACTGCGCGGGCCGCCTTGAGTCAGCACCCCACGAGGCGCACGCGACGGTGTTCGCCCGGCTCATCCGCGGTCTGCTCAACGGTCCCGACCTGGTGCAGACCGACGCCCCGCGGGCGGTAGAGATCATGGTGTACGCCGATGACCACGCGCGGTGCCTGCTGGTGTGCCTGCTGAATTTCCAGCGCGACCTGCCCAACATCCCGGTGCACCATATCGAGGTGTCAGTGGGCCTGGGGGGCCGACCGGCTAGCACTGTTACCTGCCTGCCGGACGACGTGCCCGTGCCGGCGCGAGTGCAAGGCGACCGCGTGGCGTTCACGGTGGAGCGTCTGGAAACCTTCGCCATGTACCGTATCGCCTGATCAGCCTGATTGCCCCGTCGCCCCGCGGACTAGGGACCGGCAGCGGCGCGCGGGGGCAGCGCGTTACCCAACCGCGGGGCCGCCAGTGGCCTGCTGTTACGGAAAGGCCAGCGAGGGAGCACTGGGGCCGATCAGGGCCCACCGGAGTCCGCGCAGCATGGGTCGGGAGACTGGCCGTTGGCCCTGGCCCGACCAGCAAAGCAGCGCTGCGGCCGCGACTCGGCAGCGGCGCGCGGGGGCAGCGCGGCCTCACCGCGCCCGAGGGTACCCGCGCCCCGCCCGCGACGGCGAGTCACTTCGACAGAGGGGGTAATCGGTGGCTCTGTACACCGTCGAAGACGTACTACTGGTGCTGGCCGTGGCCCTCATCGCGGCCCTGGTGCAGGGCTACAGCGGCTTCGGTTTCGGCATCGTGGCCAGTTCGCTGCTGGCCTTCACCGATCTGCCGATGGTGCAGGTGGCCGCCACGATTACTGCCGCCACCGGCGCGATCACGATCTGCCTGCTGTGGCTGTCACACGCCGAGACGCGCGCCAACTGGCGCCAGGGCCTGCTAGTGCTGGCCGGCGTGGCCCTCGGCCAACCGGTCGGTTATGCATTCATCCATGTGTGGGGTGATGCCCCAGTCTTCCGCGTCGCCCTGGGCGTCGTCCTGATTGCCTTTGGCCTGGCCGGCGCCGCGGAACGTATTGGCCACCGACGCCTGCCGCCCGCAGTCGGAGTGGGCGCCGGCGCGATGGGCGGATTTCTCAGTGGCGCCTTTGTGACCGGCGGCCCGCCCATCGTCGCCTATCTCTACGCGCAAGAGGCCGACCCCCGGCGCATGAAGGCTACCGTGCAGTTCGTGTTCCTCACCAGCGTGGGGTTCCGCCTGCTGTGGATCACGGTGGCGGGAGACTGGGGCCCGGGCACCCTCTGGCTGGCCCTGTTGAGCCTGCCGGTGGTCCTGCCAGCGGTAGTCTGGGGCCATCACCTGTCACGAAAAGGTTCATCGGCAGCCTTCCGCCGTACGGTGTACCTTCTGATCGGCCTGACCGGCGGCGGAGTGCTGGCCAAGGGGGTGTGGACCTGGGCGCACTGACCTACAGTGCCGCCACGGGGCAGAGCACCACAGCGGCCTGAAGCAAGCCATCGAGGGGGAAAATGCCCACAGGCAGTTCGGCGACACCGGATGACTCCCAGGCCGGCCCGGCGCAGCCACCGGGGCCGAGACACGCGGACGCCACCGACCGCAACCGCGGTTCGACAGCGGGCGCCGGCGTCCCGCTGCCCCCGGGTGATGCGCGCGTGGTGTGGGACGAATGGGATGTACCCCACATCAGCGCGGGTACCGATCCGGGGTTGTGCTATGCTTTCGGTTGGGCGCAGATGCGCGCCCACGGCGACCTGATCCTGCGGCTCTATGGCGAAGCCCGGGGGCGCGCGGCCGAGTATTGGGGCGAGGACCACCTGGCCGCGGACCGTTTCATCCATACCATGGACGTGCCGCGGCGCGCGGAAGCGTGGGTGGAAGCCCAATCGGCAAGCGCCCGGGCCTGCCTGAACAGCTTCGTCGATGGCATGAACGCGTACTGCGGCAGCCACCGCGCGCACCTCGGTGAAGACGTCGCCGGGGTTCTGCCGGTGCGGCCCGCCGATGTCCTGGCCCATGTGCAGCGGGTCATTCACCTGGCCTTCGTGGCCGGCAACTCGGAACCCGCGGCGCGCACCTGGAGCGAGGTACCCGGCTCCAACGGTTGGGCCATCGCGCCCGGACGCAGCGCGTCGGGAAAGGCGCTGCTGCTGATCAACCCGCACCTTCCCTGGCAGGGCCTGTTCACGTGGTTCGAGGTACAGCTGCAGGGACCCGCATTGGACGTGTACGGGGCAGCCCTGGTCGGCATACCCTTCGTCGGCCTCGGTTTCACCGACTGCCTGGGTTGGACGCACACGGTCAACACGCTCAAGGGCGCCGATCTGTTCGAGCTGGACCTGGTCGAGGGGGGGTACGCCTGGGACCAGGACGTGCGGCCCTTCGACGTAGAGACCGTCTGCCTGCACGTGCGTCAGGCAGACGGGTCGCGGCGCACGGAGGAGTTGCGCATTGAGCGTTCGGTCCACGGCCCGGTGGTAGCGCGCCGACAACAACAGGCGTTGGCCCTGCGCGTCGTCGGCCTGGACCAGCCCCACCTGCTCGAGCAGTACTGGGCCATGGCGCGCGCCACTTGCCTGGCGGATTTCGAGGCCGCCACGGCGCGTCTGCAGATGCCGTTCTTCAACACCGTGTACGCCGATCGCGACGGGCACATCATGTACCTGTTCGGTGGCCGCGTACCGGTGCGTCCGGGCGGCACCTGGTCGGATTGGCTGGGGCCCATCGCCGGTCGCACCTCGGCCACGCTGTGGACGACTACGCATGCCTATGCCGACCTGCCTCGCGTAGTCGATCCGCCGGCCGGATGGGTGCAGAACGCCAATGACCCTCCCTGGTTCTCGACCTTCCCGCCGACGCTGGAACGGACCGCCTTTCCCGCCTACATGGCTCCAGACGGCCTGGACTTCCGCCCGCAGCGATCGCTGCGTCTGCTGCTGGCACAGGCCCAATTCAGCTTCGCTGACGTGGTTGCCGCCAAACACGACACGCGGGCCGAGTTGGCGGACCATGTGCTTGACGAGTTGGTTACCGCAGCTCGGCAGAGCCCCACGTTGCTGGCCCGGGAGGCGGGTGAGGTACTGGCATGTTGGGATCGCCACCTGGACCCGGAAAGCCGCGGCGCCGTGCTCTTCGCAGCCTGGATGCGCGCGGCTGCCACGCCGCGCGGCATGGGGCGAACGCCGGCGTCGGCGTACCGGCTCCCATGGCATGCGGCGGATCCGTTGGGCACGCCTGTCGGGCTGGCCGACGGCAACGCCGCGGTGGGTGCCCTGTTGGAGGCCGCCGGGCAGGTCCTGGCCGTGCACGGCCGCCTCGATGCAGCGTGGGGTGACGAGTACCGCTACCGCGGCGCGGCCGTGGACATCGCCGCCCACGGCGGGGCCGATCCGCTGGGCATCTTCCGCGCCGTCGGGTGGGGCGGCGCCGACGCGCAGGGCCGTCGGGCAGCGGTCAGTGGTGACAGCTTTGTCGCGGTCGTCGAATTCTCGTCCCCGGTGCGCGCGCAGGCCCTGTTAGCCTACGGCAATGCCAGCCAGGCAGACCTGCGTGGCGACGACCGGCAGCTGGAGCTGATGGCGCGCAAGTCGCTGCGACCGGTGTGGCGCAGCCAGACCGAGGTTGACGCCCACGCCGTGCAGGGCACGGTCTTCCAGGCCGGCGTGCCGCCGCGCTGACCGCACCCTTGCCGGCGATGGGGCCCACGCTCGGCCGTGGGCCCGCCGCCATCGATGCGGCCCGGAACCGGGTTGAGTTGGCCCCGAGTCGCTGCGACCGGTGTGGCGCAGGCAGGCCGAAGTTGACGCCCACGCCGTGCAGGGCACGGTCTTCCAGGCCGGCGTGCCGCCACGCTGACCGCACCCCTGCCGGCGATGGGGCCCACGCTCGGCCGTGGGCCTGCCGCCATCAATGCGGCCCGGAACCGGGTTGAGTTGGCCCCAAGTCGCTGCGACCGGTGTGGCGCAGGCAGGCCGAAGTTAACGCCCACGCCGTGCAGGGCACGGTCTTCCAGGCCGGCGTGCCGCCGCGCTGACCGCACCCTTCCCGGCGATGAGGCCCACGCTCGGCCGTGGGCCTGCCGCCACGGCGGGCGGTCCGACCGGGCTGGACTGCGAACAACGCGATAGGAACCTGGTGGGCGCACCAATCAGGCCAGCCCCGACGGCGCTATCGACGTACATTTCTCTCCTGGCACCGGATGCCACCCCGCCCCACCGGTGCCTGCCACCCACCCGTTTCCAGCCGGAGTACGCCATGCCCGCGATTGCCCTGCGCGACGCGATGCAGGCGCTGTTCGCCAGCGCCCAGAGCTGCCTGGACCGCCAAGTCGACCGACCTGGTCACCCGGACCACGGCGGCCCCATGAACCCCAACTGGGGCATTGTCGAACCCAGCGGTGGCATCGGCGTCGTGGCGACCCTCAACCTGGCCTTGATCGCGCGCCGGCTACGGCCGGAACTGGTGCCTGTCAGCCCGCTGGATGAAGAGTTGCTCGTGGGGGCCAAAGCCGCCACCGAGTACCTGCTGCGCATGCAACGGCCTTCGGGTTTCACTGACCTGATGGATTGCAACTACGACTCGTCGCCGGATGCGGGCTTCGCCGTGCAGGCGCTGTGCCCGGTGCTGGAACTGGGTGCCCGGATCGCTGGGGCGGCGCCCGATCTTCAAGCCCTGTTGGCCCAGGTGGAGACCTTCTGTCGGCGGGCCACCGAGGGCATGCGCACCGGTGGTTTCCACACCCCCAACCATCGATGGGTGATCGCTGCCGCGCTGGCACGCGCCGGGCGCCTATTCCCGGACATCGACGTGCGACCGACCATCGACGCGTACCTGGCGGAGGGCATCGATGCCGACGAGGAGGGTTTCTTCATCGAGCGCAGCGCCGGCGTGTACGACGCGATATGCGACCGCTCACTGCTGATGATCTGGGAGGCAGTTGGCCACGAGCCCAGTCGCGACGCCGCCCGGCGCAACCTTGACCTGGGCCTGCAGTTGCTCAATGCGGACGGGACCACCGAAACCGGCCTGTCGCGCCGGCAGGACTACGGGCAGCGCAGCGTCCCCCCGGCCCTTTCCCTGGCATACCTGATGGGGCACCGGGTTCACCCCGACCCGCGCTACCTGGCAGCGGCGCAGTTGCTGTGGGACCGCGGACGCGGTGACGGCGCCGGGCTAGCCGCCTTCATGCTTGCCGCCAATGTCGACCGGATCGAGACGCCCAGCGGTGTATTCCCGTACGACTATGCCTCCCTCTTCCCGGCAAACGGCTTGTGGCGCTACCGCCGTGGGGATCTGTCCGTCAGCCTGTTCCGCGACGTCACCCGCCTGTTGACCCTGACCTATGGAGAGGCGGAGGTCGCCGCCCTGAAGATTAGCCAGAGCTACTTCGGCGTGGGCAACTTCCGCGCCGACAATCTCGCACTGGTGGATGGCCAACCGGTGCTCACTTCCAGTGGCGTGCAGATCACCCACCGGCCGGGGTACGACCAACCCACGGGCCAGCCGGTGGCCCGGACCACCTTCTACACCCACCGCGGCCAGCGCGACTGGCGCCAACTACCGGCCTGCGCCTCGGAGCTGTCGCTGGTTCCCGACGATGACGGCGTCGTGCTGCGCTACCGCACGCTGGCCGGTTTCCCGGGCGTCACGGCCCAGATGGCTTTCGACTTCGCCCCGGGCGGCCAGTGGGAGACGGCCGACACCTGTCTGCGGCCCCTGGCCGGCCAGGTGCTGTTTCTCAAGCAGGGCCGCGGGGCCATGCGTTACGGGCACCACGTGGTGGAGATCGACGGCGGCGCTGCGGCGCACCGCATGTGGGCCATGCGCGATGCCGAAACCGCACCGGCCCATGTGCGCATCCTGCTGACCTTCACGACACCGGTAGATCACACCGTTCGGGTCCGCGTCCGGCGCGAGCCCTGAGGGCAGCCGCGGCGCGCCGCCGGTAGGCCATGCGAGCCCCAGACCGCACCGGCCCAGGTGCATCCTGCTGACCTTCACGACGCCGGTAGATCACACGGTCCGCAGCCGAGTCCGATGTCCGACGCGAGCCCTGAGGGCCCGCGACTGTGGTGCCGGGGGCCGGCGGCGAGTCTGCGGCAGGGGCCCCGCGGCGGCCAGGTCAAGGGCTGCCGTCGGGTGACGGCCCGCCGACGGCGCCCGCCCGGGGCTGCACCCGCTCGACCACGGAGTGGCAGGTGGGGCCAGGTCCGCGCCGGTTAACCTGCCGATCAGCACAGCCACGCCGACAGCCTGCACTGACGGGCAGGCTCCACGCGGAATCAGCCCGTCAGTGCGGTGCATCGACCTGGGCCAGTTTGAGGGCCGCGTCGCTGACCCGGGCGCCGGCGACGCCTCAGGGCGCCGGAGCGGGGCTCGGGGCGTGTTGCTCGCCATGCAGGCACTCCAGCGCCGCGAGCAGCCGCTGCAGGTCGGCAGGGTTATTGAAGTGGGCCGTCGAAATGCGAACAGCGTCGTAATGAGGCACAAAGCGCGCGTACAGCGACCAACGCTGCCGGAGAGCGCTGACCACTTCACCGGCAGGGCAACCGGCAAGGCCGAAACTGACCAATCCGGCTGACTGGCCGAAGGCGCGCGGCGTCAACAAGCGCAGAAAGGGTCGAGCTTCTATCTCCTGCTTGAGGCAGTCGCTGAGAGCCTCGACATGGGCGTAGACGCGCTGCCACCCCAGGTGCTCGAACCAATCCAGGCTGGCACCCAGCCCGGCCAGGAGCGGCCAGGAGCGCGTCCCGAACTCAAAGCGCTGGCCACTGGCGCAGGCCTCGGCCACGCCGCCGGCCAGGTCCACCCGCAGCAGCGAACCAGCGCCCACATGGGCCGGCGCCAGTTCCGCCAGGCGGTCACGACGGGCGTAGAAGAACCCCGTGCCTTTGGGCCCGCTGAGCCACTTGTGGCCGTTCGAGGCGTAGAAGTCGCACGCCAGGTGTTGCACATCGACGTCGATCGCGCCGGAGGCCTGCGCCCCGTCCAGCAGGCACAGCAGGCCATGTGCCGCAGCCCACTGGCTGACCTGGCGGCCCGGCAGCCGCGTGCCGGTTTCGCACGTGACCAGGCTCAGGGCCACTAGGCGCGTCCGCGGGGTCAGCACCGCGTCGAGGGCCTCGAGCATGATGTCTGGATCGGCACTCAGAGCGACGCGCCGGACCACCAGTCCCTGGGTGCGGGCCAGGTAGGCCAGCGGGTGGACCATGGCCTCGTGCTCTTGGTCCGAAGTGATCACCTCGTCGCCGGGACGCCAGCGCAGGCCTGCCAATACCAGGTTGATTCCGTCCGTGGCATTGCGGGTGAAAGCGATCTCGTCCGCCTCGGCGCCGACCAACGCCGCCAGGCGAGCCCGGGTGCTCTCGGCTTGACGCTGAGCCCGGCCACTGGAGAAGCCGCCGCGCTGCTCGGCCTCGGCCAGCAGGGACTGGTATTCGGCCAGTGCCGGTTGAGGCATCAGGCCGTACGTGCCCACGTTCAGGTACGTGACCTCATCGAGGACCGGGTACGCAGCCCGAACCCACGGTTCGGTCAGCAGTGCGGCCGATGCCGGCACCATAGCAGCCATTCCTCCTGGCCAGGCTCAGCCGATCACCCGCATCGGCACCGTGGGATGTGTGGCGTCGACGCCGAAATCAAGCTCGAGCGCGTCATTGCCGTGTCGGAACGCTATGCGGCCCGTGCCGCAGGCGGCGGCCGCACCCGGGGCTTCGTACAGCGGCCAGGCGTCGTAGTCCACAGGCACGCCGTCGACCGTATGGTCGCCGTCGTAACCCATGCCCAGGGTAACGCCCTGGAATGAGGCTATCGTCAGTTGCTGCGCCTCGGACCAATGGCTCAGGTCCACGTCCCGGGCCGTCCGCTGCTCGACATAGGAGCCGAAGTCGCCCACCTCGTCGGCCTCGACGGCTTCCAGCAGTACCCCGGTGCGGCGGTCCATCAGGCGCAGCAGCCAGCCCTCGATCTGGTCACCGCCGGTGACCATGATGCTGTCGTTGCTGGACTCGCGAATGCGCTCCCAGGTATACCGGCCCAGCGGGCGCACCGCCACGAAGAACGCGCCCGCATCGGCCAGCAGCCACTGCGTCCGGTGGACCCACGGAAGTGAACGGGGCAGGAACAGGTTGACGAAGGGCGACTCGTCGTCGTCAGGCAGCCGGTACAAAGCCGCGACCAGGCCGCAATGCTGCATCAACTGCTCGAAGGGCGAGGCGCCGAACAGGCGGTCGGGCCGCTGCAGGTAGGGCTTGTCGTCGCCAATGGCGCGCCGCGCCGCCGGCGGCAGGGGACTCAAGAAGGCACTGAAGCGTCCCGGGTGCAGGTAGGGGTGGTTGGCGCTGATCTTGCCCTGGTGGACCGGGGCGTGCCAGGTCAGGTCCCACGATACCAGATCGATCGGCCCGGCGGGCGGCCCCGGCAGGCCCAGTTGCGTTGTGCCCAGAGCAAACGAGCGGCTCATGTAGGTGTATTTGCGCACCGGCGCGGCGTCGCGATCGGTGTGGCGGATGAGGGTGCGCGGCGGCCGGCTCTTCCGCACCACGTGGGCCTGGGAGCGATCCAGGGCCAGGGCGGCGAACAGCGGCTGCGGCCGGTACCCGGCCACCACTGAGGAAATGGCGAACGAATGCAGATGATGCGCCGCGTCGAAGGCCTCGCCGCCGAACCACAGGTACTGCAGGGTCTGCACGGGCCCCACGCGGGTCCAGGTGTTCTGGCGGTACCCCTCGCGACTGTGGCCACCGGCCCACGAGCCACGGAAATACTCCAGGGCCATATCACCCACCAGCAGGTCGATCATCTGCCGCACCTGGCGCCGCAGGTGCGGGTCGCAGGCGTGCTCGTAGAGCCCCACGTAGGCCGCCAGGTGCTCCATGTGGTACTGCGGCGAATCGTATTCGTGGTGGCCCCACAGGGCCGTGCGTTCGATCGTGCCCAAGATCCAACGCGTGGCCTCGGCCACGATCGCCGCCGCGGACAGGCCATTGAGAAGCCTGGCCTGGCTGGGCCAGCGCTCCGCTACCAGCAGCATGCCGGTGTAGTACATCAGCCAGTGATTCTCGGTGTTGCCGCGGATGGTGGCCTGCTCGGTGAACGCCTGGCGGATGAGGCCGGTGACGCTCTCGGGCAGCGACCGCTCCCACCGACACAGGAGCAGCGCCGCTGGCAGGACCTCAAAGGGCCCCGCGCCGCCGATGCGCGCCAGGTGATCCGGTGCCAGGCTGCGCCGGGCGGCTTCCAGCAGGGCGTCCGAAACCGCCTGGTCCAGGGTCAGATGGGCGTGGGCGTTCCACAGGTCCAGCGGGCGCCCGGCGGCGGCGCGGAGGATCTCCTCGCGGCGGACCCCCACCTCGGCAGCATACGTTTGCTCGTCCATCACGCCTCCTGTGGCGCCGCCAAGGTGCGCACGGTGGTGAACGAACCGCTCTGGCGCCATTGCCCCCCCCGATCCGTGGACGCCCACAGGCCGCCCGGCCAGGCACCGGCCATCCACTCCCCGGCGGCCACGCCCACGGCGTTGACCCGCAGCGGTGCGCCCGAGGCGTGCCAGCGCCCGCGGCCATCGCCCACGGCCACGCCATGATCGGTGCCCGCGACGATCCGGTCGCCGGCCCAGGCCAGACCGAAAACCGAGGTGTCGGTCAGGCCCTGACCGGCCAGGGACCAACTCTCGCCATCGGCACTGGTCCAGACGCCGGCTCCATCGACGCCGGCCCAGAAGCAGCCCTGCAGGTACTGCACGACACGCACAGGCCGGCCCATCAGCGACGTGAAGCCCCAGTGCCCCGCCGACCAGATCAGGAGCCCGGCCTCGGTGCCCACCAGCCAGCGCGAGCCGCCCGCCGGGTCCGCCAGCAGTGCGTTGGTGTAGCGTTGGTTGACGGTCAGACCATCGGAGTGCCAGGCCCAGCGCCAGGCGCCCAGGTCGTCCGTCCAGCGCGTGGCCACACCGTATGCCGAGCCGATGCACAAGCCGGCCGGCTCGGGTGCGGCTGCCACGGCATGCACATTCGTCAGCGTCTCGTCGTGGCCCTGCACCCAATGGGTGTCGTCCGCCGGCAGGCACCACAACCCCCCCTCGGCCCCCGCGACCAACCGGCCCGACTGACGCAAGATGGCCGTCACCACAAACCCACCCCGGCCCAGTCTCGCCCACCCATTTTCGGTCTGTCCATACAGGCCGTCGGCGCCCACGAGCCATCCGGTGCGCACTGCCTCCATACCTGTCTCCCGATAACGGCTACCGGTTCCAGTGGATCACGAAACGCCACATCAAGCGGGTCGGCGCCGCACCTTGATGCCGGCGCCCAACACGAACTGCGGTTAAGGGTGTGGGACGGCCCCGCGACGAGTGCCCAGGACCGCCCATCGGCCGGCGGTTGGCTGGCACCGACCGGGCCGCCGTCGGCTCAGTAGCGGGTCTGCGTCACCGTCTTGGAGATCAGCGCGATCGCCACTGCGGACATGCCGATCAGTCCCATACCGCAGGCATAGCCCGCCAACAGCACCGGGGCGAACTGGCGCCAACGGGTCGCGCCGAAGCGCGGCTCCAGACCGTAGCGGGCGACCAGGGCGCCGACCATCTCCGGAATCAGGGTGTGCGGCAACGTGGACACCCCGCGGACGAAGCCATAGACCAGGGACACCGGCAGCCGCAGCCAAGACAGGATCATGAAGGCGCCACCGGCGAACGAGAAGCCACCCGCGACCCAACTGGCTTTGATGGCTTCGTTGAACAGTCCGCCGCCGCCCATGGTCGACGAGTACCACAGGCACTGGCGCAGGGCGATCAGGTTCCAGTAGGTCTGCGCGTATTGAAACACCGGCGACGGGATCGGCTGCATCTGCCACACCAGCGACCAGAATACGAAACCGCAGATGAGGCTCAGTGGCAAGACGAGCAGCTCCGCCTTGAGCAGGCTGCGGAAACTGGTCCCGGTCAACTCGACCTCGCGGAAGAGTTGCGCCCGCCGACCGTGGTCGGCGTACGGCACCGGCACGAACCAGATATCGACCCCGCGGTAGCCGCTCAAGATGAAGGCGCCCTCCCGCACCATGGGGAAGCTGGTCAGCTGGCCCGTCAACCCGGCCATGCGCGCGTTCACGTACGAAAGCAGCGGCGTCACCAACAGCGCGAAGCCGACCAGGAAGAGCAGGGGGAAGCGATCTTCGCGCAGCAGGTACAGGCACAGGAGCACGGTCGCCAGGGCCGAAACCAGGTACATGCCAACCGCCAGGCTCAAGGGCAGGTCGCCGCGCCCTGGCGGCACAGCAGTCAGGCGCTGCCACGCGCCGCCGCCCTGGCCCTCCTGGCCGCGCCGTTGTCGTACGGCGGCCACGGCTTGCCAAACACCGATGACGCCCACCGCCAGGCCTGTGCCGATGTACACGCTCAGCCATACGTCCACATCGGTGGCAAAGTTGGTCATGATCGTGTCCATGCCTGGCCGCCAGTGAGGTAAGGCGCCCAGGTGGTACAGCACCGGGCTGGCCAGGGTGTGGAGCACGGCCGCGGCGAAGCTGCCGACCACGACCCAGAACGGCAGCACCGTACCCAGCAGCAACAGGCCCAGGTCAGTGCCGATGCCCATGGGAGCCCCGGGCAGGAACGACTCGGTGGTGCGGGTCAGGTCGATCCAGGGAATGGGCAGCAGGCTGATGGGATCGCTGGCCACCAGCCCGGTCAGGGCCGGCAGACCCACGTACACCGCCCCGAACAGCAGCCCCAAGCCCATGCCAATGGCGAAGACCCGCCAACGCCAGTCAGACTCGCCTTCGCCGCTGTCGGCCAGAGCCGTGGCCCCCTGTGCCGCCACCGGCGCCAGCGGGAACGGGAGTCGCTCGACGTCCGAGGTAACCCGGAACAGCAGGTAGCCCAGCGAGAACCACTCGACGCGTGACAGCACCTGCGAGATAACCAGGACCGTGACCGGGGGTATCCAGGCACGGTCGAGGAAGGTGCGACCCAACAGGGCCGCCGAACCGGCCGGCGGCGTCACCCAGCTGGGAATGTGATCCGCTAAGCCAAAGCCTTGAGCCGCCTGGGACTGGACCAGGTACTGGTTCCATATCAGGGCGCCGAAGGGCCCGCCGGCAATCATCGAGCCGCCGATGGCCCCAGCCAGGCCGCCGGCTATGTAGTAGATGACGTAGATCTCCTGCCGGCTGAGGGCGGAGAACGAGCGCCGCGCCAGTTCGGAGAACAGAATGATGGTGACCCACTCAGCCGCGGAGCCGAGGCTGACGCCTGCGATCAGGCCCATGTAAATGGCGCCGGGCATCATGACGAAGCCGACGAAGAACGCACCCATCACGGTCCGCAGGGTGAACCCGTCGCGGAACTCGGCGGGCGCCTGCATCAGGCCGCGGTAGGCTTCCAGTTCTGTGTCGTGGTGCGCGTCGGTCGGCAAACCAGCCTCTCTGTTCCTGGGGATCCAGCCGTGCCGTGTCAGCGGCAGTAAGGGCGGGCCACATAGCGGAAAAGGCCCCCATGGCCCGGTCCATACGTGCGGAGCCCTGGGCTCAACCCGGCACCTGCCTGCAGCGAACGGCGGCAGGCTTCCCGTTCAGTGTCGTGGTGCGCGTCGGTCGGCAAACCAGCCTCTCTGTTCCTGGGGATCCAGCCGTGCCGCGTCAGCGGCAGTAAGGGCGGGCCACATAGCGGAAAAGGCCCCCATGGCCCGGTCCATACGTGCGGAGCCCTGGGCTCAACCCGGCAACTGCCTGCAGCGAACGGCGGCAGGCTTCCCGT
>CAITNQ010000035.1 GCA_903893785.1 uncultured Gemmatimonadota bacterium | reverse complement strand
TCCTCTGCGACGCGGTGCACGAGTTCGCCGGCGTCAAAGTGTGGATCCACACGTGCGGCTCGGTACCCGGCCTGATCCCTTACATCGCCGCGGCTGGCGTTGATTGCCTGAACCCGGTCCAGTGGGGCGCGGCCGGTATGGACCGTGGCTGGCTGAAGGACTCGTTCGGGCAGCAGCTGACCTTCTGGGGCGGGGCCATCAACACGCAGAGCACGTTCGCCTTCGGCACCGCTGAGGAGGTCCGGCGCGAGGCGCTGGACTGTCTGCGCATTTTCGCCCCGGGCGGTGGCTTCGTGGTCAACCCCATCCACAACATCCAAGCCGACGTCCCGGTGGCCAACATCCTGGCGCTGTACGAAGAAGCGCGCAAATGGAGCTACTGACCGGGGCCATCTGCCCGTTCTGCCGGTGGATTGGGCGCGCGCCGGGCCCGGGTTGATGCGGGCGCAGCGGGCAGGGGCGCCCGGCTGATCGTCGGCGGGTTCGGCCAGGGAAGCGCGGGGCATCCGGCGGGCGCATTCACGCCGGGTGCCCCCACGCCCGATCACATCGCCTGAAAGCGCGCCAGCCAGGCAGGCAGCCCCGACTCGATGGGTACCAGGCGCTCGATCTCGTACTCGAGCGCATAATACCCGTCATAGCCGTCGGCCTCCAGCGTGCGCACCAACCAGGACACGTCCACGTCGCCGGCGCCCAACATGGTACCGATGAAGCGGCCGTTGACCCAGCGGCCGTCTTTGACGTGGCAGTGCACCACATGGCCGCGGAAGAGCTCGTACGCCTGCCGGTAGTCGACGCCGGCGGCCAGCAGATTCGCGGGTTCATACAGTACGCCGAACCAAGGGCTATCTACCGCCTCGACGAGCCGCTGGCAGAGCTCGGGAATGCCTGCCAGCGACCCACTGTGGTTCTCCATCCCCAGGCGGACCTGCCGCTGCGCCGCGTACGCCGCACTGGCCCGCATGAAGGGAATGAGGGGTTCGATCAGGGCTTCGTCCTCGGCGTGACCAGGGCAGACGCGGATGGTGCGAGCGCCGACCGCCGCCGCCTGGTCAATGGCCCCGCGCATCTGAGCCATCTCGGCCTCGGCCCCGACCTGCAGCAGCCCCCGGCCGGCATAGGTGCCCAGGTTCGCCAACCGCAGCCCGTAGCGTTCAGCTCGCTGCCGCAGTGTCTGCGGATCGCAGACAGCCGCGTCGTTGTCGTAATTGGGGGGACCACCCCACAGGTCAACGCAGCGGAAGCCGACCGTGGACAGCAGGCCAAAGGTATAGTCAAGGTCGCGCTCGCGGATCGGGTACGTGCAGGCAGATATCCGGTGCAGATCCACTTCCGGCCTCCTCCGAACGGTCAGGTGGTTGCAGCGTTTCAGCTCACCGCGCTGGCACTACTCAGGGCGCCGGCGGCCCGACTGTCAAGTGTGCCCGGCGCGGTGTGGCGCCGCTGGCCTGCGACGCCGCTTCCCGAGCGCCACGGGGCGGCGGGTGGCCGAGGGCGTGGTACCGTCCGCCGCCGCGCCAACCATCCCCGCCCCAATGCCCAAGCCGAGACCCAGGCACAGGGCCGCGCGAACACCTATCTGCCGCTGCTTCGGTGTCATTCCTCACCTCGCGTGTCATTGTTGCTGCGATGCGTGCGGCGGCCGACCGCCCCCTCAAGCTCCGCCCCGGGCCGGGTTGCGGGACAGCTGCGGTGGGCCGGACCTTCGGTCGCCCGCATCCGGGTGGGTGCGGCGCGGTCCTACCTGTAGTCCCCAAGCGCCCGGCGCGCGTCACCCACCGCCACTTGCCCGGGCGCTGGATCGACTCGATCGTATCGGGGTTCGCCGGCGGCAGGGAGGGGCCCCTGCCCGCCCATGGCGGAGGCGGCCGTCGGCCGGATGCACCCCTCCTGCCGGGCTGGCGCCAGCCGGCGTCAGAGGGGCCCGGCGACGCCGCTCCCGGACCACCTCCCGGGCCAGACACCCGATCATGCGAGAAACAACCATGCTCCCCGCCAAGGTCCTGATCACTGGCATCTCCGGCATCGTCGGCAGCTCGGTGTACCTGCGCCTGCGAGCCCGCCCTGACCGCTACCAGCTCTTTGGCTTCGGCCGCCGCCGGGATCTGTCGGCGCGGGTTACCGACAGTCGCTCCATCGATCTGCCCGAGGAACGCCACTTCGTGGGCGATCTAGCTGACTTCGCCGCCGTGCAGCGGGCGGTCGAAGGCATGGATGCCGTGGTCCACCTGGCGGCCGACCCGGGTTCAGGCAACTGGGACAGCCTGCTGCACAGCAACCTCATCGGCGCGTACAACATGTTCGAGGCCTGCCGGCAGGCGGGAGTGCGGCGACTGGTGGCGGCGTCCACCATCCAGGTGTCTGCCGGCCAGCACGGCCGCGAACCCTACAACGCCGTCGGCCGCGGGCGCATCGGCCCGGTGCCGCCCGAGGTCCCACGGGTGGGCGACACAATGCCGGCCGAACCGCGCAACCTGTATGCCTCGACCAAGGTCTTCGCTGAATCGCTCTGCCGCACGTACGCCCACACCTACGGCATGTCGTGCCTGGCGGTCCGCATCGGCTGGGTCGTTGCCGAAGACCGGCCCCTGCACCGCCGGGCGGTCGACATTTGGTGCAGCCAGCGCGATGTCGGCGACCTGATGCGGGCGTGCGTTGATGCCCCCGAGGACCTGCGCTTCGGCATCTTCTACGCCATGTCCAACAACACGTCGTGCTGGGTGGACATGGACAGCGCCCGTCGCCTGCTGGGCTTCGTGCCGCAGGACCGGGCCGAGGACTGGCTGGATCGTCTGCCCGAGTGAGCCCCGGGAGCGCGGCGGACGGGCCGCAACCGGCTCGACGCCACGCGGCAGGTGCCGGATCGCCAACAGGAGGGACCATGGAAGACCGCCTTCGTATCGGCTGGGCGCACCGGGACATCACCCCCCGACGACCCGTGGCCCTGCGGGGCCAGTTCAACCTGCGTGTGGCGACGCGCGTGCAGGACCCGCTGATGCTGACGGCCTTGGTACTCGACAGTGGCCCTGGGCAGGCGGTGTTCGTCAGCGCTGACCTTTGTTCTCTGGAGGCGGGGATAGTGGCACGCTGCCGCCAGCGCCTGGCAGAGCGCCTGCCGGGCCTCAACCCAGCCTGCCTGGTGATGGCGGGCACGCACACGCACACCGCGCCGTTCACGGGTGAGGGGGGCGGGCTGCAGGACGAGCACGACTATCTCGGCCCACTGCGCGAGCGGTACCCCGACTACCTGACTGCCAGCGAATACGGCGACATGCTGGTGCAGTCACTGGTCGAGGCGGTGGTCGAGGCGTGGCAGAGCCGGGTTCCGGGCAGCATCGGCTTCGGGTACGGGCACGCGGTCGTGGGCGAGAACCGACGCACCCGGTACCTGGACGATCGCGCGGTGATGTACGGCAGCACGGCGGCGGCCGATTTCTCCCACATCGAGGGGCATGTCGACCACAGCGTCAACCTGCTGTGTACATACGACGTCTGCGACCGGCTGACGGGCATCATCGTCAACCTGGCGTGCCCCGCGCAGGCCAGCGAAGGAGGTCAGGACTTCGTCTCCGCTGACTTCTGGCACGACGTCCGCGAGGAACTCGGGCGGCGCCACCCAGGGGGCCTGTTCGTGTTGCCCCAGTGCTCAGCCGCCGGCGACCAGAGCCCCCATCGCCTGCTGGGCAAGCCGGCCGAGGACCGCATGCTGCGCCTGAAAAACGGCACCGCGAACGAGCGGCCGCTGAACGGGGCGCTGCGCCAGGAACTGGCCCGGCGCATTGGTGAAGCGGTGGACGATGCCGAACCGGCGATCCGGCGCGACCGGCGCGACACGGTGCCGTTGGCCTGCCGTGGCCTGCAGCTGGACCTGCCCCACTGGGACATCACCGCGGCGGAGTACGCCACCGTGCAGGCCCAGATGGCCGAGGCCCAGGGGCAGTTGGCCGACCTGGCCGTAAGTGACCCGTTGGACAACACCCGTACCGCTTTGCGCTCGCGTCTCGGTTGGTGCAGCGCCGTGGCGGCGCGCTATGAGCGCCCTCCGCAGTCAGTGCCGGCCTCGGTGCACGTGGTGCGCGTTAGCGAGGTGTCGTTTGTCACGGCGCCGTTCGAGTATTACCTGGATTTCGGCGACCGGATCAAAGGCCGCTCACCCGCGCTGCAGACTTTCGTTGTGCAGCTTGCTGGTGGCGGCCCGTACCTGGCCACGCCGCGCGCTGCCGCCGGATTGAGCTACGGCGCCGTGCCGGCCAGTTGCCTGGTGGCGCCCGCCGGCGGCCAGGTCCTGGTCAACGCCGCGCTGGCGGCACTGGGCGAGCTGTTTGCCTGAGCAAATCCCTGGCTCGAGGCGCCGGCCGCCAGGCCAGGACCCATCGACCCGTACGGGCGGCGGCCGCCGCCGGCTGCGCCCGATCCGGAAAGGGTAACTGCCATGCAGGAACCACAACTCGGCGCCACCGACCATTTCTGGTACCGCGTGCAGCCCGCGGAACTGTACATCGATTCCCAGCGCGGCAACCGCGCTTTCGCGTACACCAGCGACAGCCTCCTGTTGTCGGAAGACAACGGCCGCACCTGGCCGCACTGCCTGGCTTTCGCTGAAGCGCCGAAGATCACCTTCAGCTGCCTGCTCGGCAACGGCAACGTGGTCTTTGCCACGGCGGCAAGGCTCTATGTCAGCACCGACAACCTGGCCACCTACCGAGAGGTGCCAACCCTTGACCTTGACCGGCGGCCGTATGTGCCTCACCGCCCCGCCCATCCTGACCTGCCGGGATGGTATTACCACACCTTGGCCGGGATCAACAGCTGGGATGTCAACGGGACCGAGATGCTGGTCTGGGGCAACTACTGCAATGTCGTGGGTGGCGCCGCGCCGGTGAACATCTACTACTCGGTCGATGGCGGCTTGACGGTCCGGCTGGCCTATTCTTTTGGCCAGAGCCGTTACTGGCGTGACGATGGGACTCCCGGCGGCGGCAGTACCGGCGCCCTGCTGGGCAACGCCGCCAACCCGGTCTGCTGCCGCCATGTGCACACCGTGGCCTACAACCCGGCGGAGAACGCGTTCTGGGCCTGCACCGGCGACCGCGACACGCCCGAAGGGTTCGAATGCCACTGGCTGCGCGGCACTTATGACCCATCGGGCGACACCTGGGACTGGCAGGTGGTGGTGTCCGATCACCTGAATTCGCGCTACAAGGCGGGCGGCATCAGCTTCGTCGACGGCCGGATGTACTGGATCTCGGACTCCAATGGCCCGGAGCCGTACGACCGCGGCATCTTCAGCTGCGCCCCGGCAGACCTGGCGCGTCCTGAAGCGCATACGCTGCACTACAACCCCGGGGTCGAGTCTGGCAGCATGATCATTGAGGGCCAAGTCATCCTGGCCTCCCACTGCGCTCCGGCCTCGCCCCTGGCCACCGGGTTGATCATCTCCACCGATGCCGGCAGGACCTGGGCCGAATATGACTTGCGCGAATGCGGGCCCCGTTCACCGACGCGCTTCCACCCCATGAACGGCGAAGGATGGTTCCGCATGGACCTGCGGTCCGGTTGGATCGACCGAGCCGAAGTCCTATTCGTCAAGCCCCGCCTGGGTTAACGGGCCGCCCGGCCGCGGTCGGCTTGCGGGCGACGAACTGGGTGACGAAACTGAGTCCATCGTGAAGGATGCCTTCGTGGATCTCCCGTTCGCCCTCGAAGGCGTGCAGCACCTCCCAGGAGGCGAAATCCTCCGCCAACTCGGCCAGGGTGGTCAGCATGGCCACCTCGGGAGGGCCGCCGGTACGGTACTCGAGCTGCCGGGGGTGGTAGTGCTCCAGCAGCAGCAACCCGCCTGGCACCACGGCCGCAGCCACACGGGGCCTGAGCACCCGCCGCACAGGCGGCGGCAGATGGGCGAACACCGAGACCACGGCATCCCAGACGGCCACCCCCGGCTCGTATGCCGCCAGATCGGCCACTACGGTGACCAGGTCGACTCCCTGACACCGGGCCAGCGCTTGCGCTTTGGCCAGACCCACGCGGGACGCATCCACGCCCGTGACACGGTGCCCCTGCCGGGCGAGGAAGACGCCGTTCCGGCCCTCGCCTTCAGCCAGGCATAGCACGCGACTGGCCGGCGCCAACCGGGCGGCCTGCTGCCGCAGGAAGTCATTGGCCACGGTGCCGTACTGGTACTCCTCACTGGCGTAACGCTGATCCCAGACACTCATTGGTGGCGTCTCCGGGTGGCATGGAGTTTGTCGTCAGCAGGGCCCCGGTTCGGCGCGCATCGAGCGCCACACCGGAGTTCCGATCGTCTCGATCACCTGCGATAGCACCGGCGGCAGCAAGAACGAGGTCGTTCTGCCGCACCTGGAGTACCCGCGAGCCAAGGGCGGCACGGCACCCGGATTGGGGGCACGCTAACAGCCGGCCGCCATCTGCGTCATGCCGCGGCCAGCAACGCCATCGGCTCCGTGCGGCCCTGCCCTGGGGTCAGGCCTTCGCGGGCCGGGTGGGAGGCAGATTGCGCCCCGGCAACAGACACCGCCCGTCGGTAAGTCCGTCTTCCACCCGCGGCGCCAGTGCCGCGACCAACCGGTCCCGCCAATCGACCAGGCAGTCACCGCAACTGGGGGCCGCGGCCAGGTTCAGGCACTCCTGCGGGTCGTTGCGCAGGTCGAAGAGCTGCTCTTCGCCGGTGAGGGTGTACCAGACGTATTTCCACCGCCCGTCGGTCAGATACTGCATGCCGGTCTCGGGCGCATAGCAGGCGGCATGCTCGCCGTGCCCCCAGTCGCGCCATGAGTTGCCGGCTGGCGGCGCCGCCAGCAGCGGCAGCACGGAACGGCCATCCAGGCCCGCAGGTGCCGGCAGACCCGCCATGGCCAGCACGCTGGGCATCAGGTCCTCCTGCATCACCACCTCGGAACTGCGGTGGCGAACCGCCCCCTGGGGCGGGCACACGATCAACGGGACGCGTGCCGAACCCTCGTAGGCATAGGTCTTGCGCCACAGACAGTGATCTCCCAGCATCTCGCCGTGGTCGGCCGTGAACACCACCCAGGTGGGCCCGGCCGTCGCCCTGCTCAGGGCCATCAAGAAACGGCCGATCTGGTTGTCAATGTGTTCGATCTGGGCAAAGTAGGCTCGTCGGGCGCGATCCAGGAACGGCACGGGCACGCGGCCGTACCACGCGTTGACGTCCCCGACCGGCTGGTCGTAGCGCCGGGCCCAGTCCCCCATGGGGACCGCCGGCAGCGCCCGGTCACGGTACAGGTCAAAGAAGACCTGGGGCGGGTCAATGGGCGGGTGCGGGCGGTGGAAAGACAGGTTGAGAAAGAAGGGACGGGTGGGATCGCGGCGGCGCAGGAACTCGATGGCGCGGGTGGTCACCCAGGAACTGCTGTGCAGGTCCTCAGGCAGGTGACTCGGGCGCGCGTACCAAGAGTTCCAGTCGACGCCGTGGTCGGTCTCTCGCGCCCGCCCGCCCGTGCGCTCGTGCAGCCATTCGTGGTAGTCGTTGACATAACGACCGTCGAAGTTCTGGTCGCCTTCGTACGACTCCAGGCTCTGGAAGCCCAGGTGGGCGCGCTGCGGAAAGAAGTGGGTCTTGCCCACGCAGTGGGTCTGGTACCCGGCTCGGGACAGCTCGCCGGCCAGGGTGGTGCCATAGTCCCATGCCACCTGGTCCTGGTAACCCAGGCGACCGTGGCCGGCAGCCGACAGGCCGGTGAACAGACTGGCGCGGGCGGCGATGCAGGACGGCACCGTGCTGTAAGCCGACGAGAACCAGGTCCCGCGCTGGGCGAGCATGTCCAAATGGGGCGTAGCCACCACCGGGTGGCCCGCCACACCCAGGCAGTCACCGCGCCACTGGTCGGCCAGAATGAACACCACGTTCGGTCGGGTCGGCATGCCAACCTCAGCGCCAGGCGGTCAAGGGTGGAAGGCGGTGTCGCCGCACCGCGCGCGGGCCGACGGCGGGCCATACTGAGGCACCCAATGGCGGACGAACCCAGGCATTGGGGCGTTAGCGCGTCGCGGGGCACGATCGCGCCGGGCCACGCCCGGAAGCCACGCCCGGAAGCCGCGCCCGGAGGCTGCGCCGGAAAACCGGGCCCGCTGCCGCGAGGTCCGGGTGGGCACCGGCGTCGGCGGCCCCGAACCGTGTCGCCTCCACCCAACCGGGCCGCGGCAGCGTCCGTGAACGTCGGCTCGCGTTGCCGCCCGCCCCCGTCCCGCTCAACCCCTAACCGTACGCATCAGCGCGCCGCTCGCCAAGCGTCGACTGGCCTGGCGGCGCGGCCGACGCGCTCCCCGTGCACGCCGACGCATCGACCCCTGCCAGGTCGTCTGCCCGGTTCGATGGCCAGGAGGCTAGGCTGCCCATCGGTCAGGCGCAGCTTGACCTGGCTGCGAATGGCCGCTTTGTTGCTGGCAGCGCAGACGCGCCCGTTGCCGGGCTTCGGTCCCGCGCCGCTCGGCCCTGTCAGGTCCCCAGGTAACCACCAGTAAGAAGGAACCCCCATGGCGACTCCCAGTTGGGTGACCCAGCCCCAAGATATGGCGCGCTGCCGAGCCGAGGCCCGGCGTCTCCTTGGCGACCCGGGCCAACTCCCGGTGACGTTCCGGCTGGACGGCCGGACCTGCCGCGGTATGCCGGCGGCGTGGCAGCCGGTTTCGAGGCGGCGACAACTGGACGCCAACCTGGTCGAGACCGTCATCGAAGGGCGCGACCCCGACACCGGTATGGCCCTGCGGGTGGAGGCGGTCGAGTACCAGGACTACCCGGTGCTCGAATGGACTGCCTGGTTGACCCACGGCGGCCGCGCGCCAACGCCCATCATCGCCGATCTGCGGGCCCTGGACAGTCTGTTCGCCGGGCCGCCGCCGGTGCTCTGGCACAGCAACGGCGACTTCTACAGCGCCGAGGGGTACCAGGCGTTCCAGACCCCGCTGCAGGCCGGCCAGGAGCAGCGCTTCGCGCCGGTGGGCGGCCGGCCCTGCGACCGCGCCTTCCCCTACTACCGCCTGCGTTGGGGTGATCAGGGCATGTCACTGGCCATTGGCTGGCCCGGGCAGTGGGCAGCGGCGTTCGCAGCTACGGAGGCCGGCTTGCGCATCCAGGCCGGCCAGGAGCACACGCACCTGCGACTGCAGCCCGGCGAAACCATTCGCACGCCGCGCCTGACGCTGATGTGGTGGACCGGAGACGACGAGCGCGCCGCCAATCAGTGGCGTCGTTGGCATCGCGATCACCTGCGCCCGCGACCCGATGGGCAGCCCCTGTCGCCGCGGTTGGTGGGCCACGGCACCGACGAAGGCGAAGAGTTCACCGCCGCCACCGAGGCCAACCAGTGCCGGTACCTGGACCGCTGGGCGGCCCGTGGCATCCCCATCAGCACCTGGTGGATCGATGCCGGGTGGTACCCGTGTTACGACAGTCAGCATCAGCGACGCTGGCCCGAAACGGGCACCTGGGTGCCGGACCCCGAGCGCTTCCCCACCGGCATGGGTGCCGTGGCCGCCAAAGCCGCGGCGCAGGGCGCCGGGCTGCTGCTGTGGTTTGAGCCTGAACGGGTGCGGCCCGGAACGCAACTCGACCGCGAGCACCCGGAGTGGCTACTGTCGGCGTCGGGCACCGACAACCGCCTGCTCAACCTGGGTCGCCCCGATTGCCGCCAGTGGTTGACCGACCATGTCAGTCGGGTGATCAGCGACAACGGCATCCGGGTGTACCGGCAGGACTTCAACTTCGAGCCGCTGGCGCACTGGCGCGAAAACGACGCACCTGACCGACAGGGCATGAACGAGAACCTGCACGTGCAGGGGTACCTGCAGTACTGGGATGAGCTGCTGGCGCGTCATCCGGGCCTGTGGATTGACTCCTGCGCCTCCGGCGGACGTCGCAATGATCTGGAAACCATGCGCCGCGCCGTGCCCCTGCATTACACGGATTACGGTTACGGCAACCATCCCGTGAAGCTGTCCTTCCACCATGTGCTCTGCCAGTGGCTACCGTATTTCAAGGAGGTAACCCTGTCCTGGGACCTGGTCCCGCCGGCGCGCTTCGACGCCGGGGTCGACAGCTTCTCGTACCACTGTGGTTTCGGGCCCATGATGGCGCCGGCGATCGACATTGCCCGTGATGACTACGACTACCCTCTGATGCGCCGCCTGGTGGCCATCTGGGAACGCGCTGCCGGGACCATGTTGGACGGTGACTACTACCCCCTGGCCCCCATCCATCGCAGTCCCAAGCACTGGGTCGTCCGGCAGTTCGACCACCCCGAAACCGGTATCGGCTGGGTACAGGGCATCCGCCTGCCAGCCTGCGCCGAAGGGCTCTACCTGGCCCGTTGCCGCGGCTTGGACCCGCGAGCCACCTATCGCTGCGAGAATCCGGAGTCGGGGCAGGTGTTCGAGCGCACGGGGGCGCAACTGCAGCAGGGGCTGCTGCTGGCCGCGCCGGCCCGTGGCGCGGTGATCTGGTTCTATCAGCGGATGGGTTGAGGCCCGGGGTGGTCAGCCCGCAGCGGCCGCCTCGCCTCCCCAAAGGCGCTCCAGCAGGGAATCCGGGATCCGGTGCACGCGGGCCACTGTCTTCTGCGTCTCGGTGATGTACAGGCCATCGTCCCAGATGAAGTCCGGATAGCTGATCCGTACCGCCGGATCTTTGTCGGCTAGCACGGCCACCGGGCTGCCCCAGTGGATCACCCTGCCGTCGGCGCCGTCGGCCTCGACGCCGCCTAGCAGGAAGGCCGGATTGCGGCCTTCGTAGGTCGTGCCGCTATGGTTGTGGAACCAGTACAGGTAGCGACCCCGACAGGGCCCAGCATCGAGCCGGCGCACGAAGTTGGCCGCCCGCGGGTGGTCGACGAGCCGGCCGCCGGGGCAGTACGTCATGAAGGCGGGGGCGGTCCACGTGTGGCCATCGTCGCGCGAATACGCGTGGCAGGGATGGCCAGCCACCGTCCGGTAGGTACAGAACAGGCTGCCGTCAGAGAGGGGTGTCAGGTTCACCTCTTCGGCGATGGGCCCCACCGGCGACCGCAGTCCCACATCGCCATCCGGCAGGGTCAGCCACTGCAGGCGCTCAGGGTCGGTCTCGCTCTCGACGTTGGGGCAGCACAGGAACCAGGACTCGCTGGCCTCGATGAAACCGCGTCCGAAGCGCCCCACCTTGGCAAAACCCAGGTACAGGGCCCCGCGGTGTCGGAGCGGTTTGCCGACGCCCCAGAAGAAGCGGACGCGGCCCTGGTACGGGTTGGCGCGGTCGATAGCCGCCTCGCGCACCGGTATGTACCACCGTCCTGACGACCAGGTCAGGCCGCCATCGTCAGTGTATTTGAGGGCGTACTCACCAAGCGTATCGACGCGCGCAGCGGCGTAGGCATCGGCGGCCAGAACGCGCCGCTGATCAGCCGCGTTGTAGGTGTAAAACACATAGATGCGGCCGTAGGCGGTGGCATAGGGCATGGCCCACGAGGCTTCGGGACCGCTGGCGGGCTCGATATCAACCAAAGGTCCCCAGGTGCAACCCCGATCGCGACTGCGGCAGGAAACCACATGCTGCCCGCCCTGCCCCTCCTGCCCACTGCCCGTGGTCATGGTGCACAGCCAGGCGCCGTCGGCGGTCTGGACCACGTAGGGCTGGTCGCAGTAGCCTTCGGAGGGGATCACCCGCCCGGTCCGGATGTCGATCGGCGGCGGCGTGCCAAGGGTTGTTTCCATGGACACCTCCCAGTGCATGTCGGCGGCCCGCAGACCCCGCCGGTGCGGTGCCGACTCAGAGCAACAGCCGGCCGCCGCGCGGGTTGCCGCCGAGGCCTGGCGCCGGCGACCTCACGCCTCGACCACCAGAACCCAACCTTTGCCGGGCGCCACCGAGACCGCGTCCAGTGACACCGCCGGGAGACCGGGCTGGAACATGGCGATCTCGGGCGCGGTGACGCGTACCCCCGCCGGATCCAGACCCACCGCGGCCCAGTCGACGGCGACCCGCACGTCGACTTGCTCGGGAGCCCAACTGGCCAGGGCGATGGCCAACCGCCGGCCATGGTGCACGTAGGCGGTGGCCTTGACGGCCGGGTGACTGCATTGCACCGGGCAGTCGGCAGCCCAATACCCCGACATGGTTGCCCGCGCAATGTCGAAGTCGTCCCACCAGCGCCACAACCCCGAGGGGTCCACATGTTCCAGCGATACCCAGGCGTACCGCTGGGAGACCCCGTACACCATGCCCCGGTGCACGCTGGCCTCGCCCTGCAGCAACTCGCCCGGAACGCCAAAGGGGATGCCAGACACGGCCACCAACCAGTAGGCGTCTTCGCGGCTGTAGTCAGCGCCCTCGCCGAACCACAGGCTGTCGACAAAAGACACGAAGTCCATGATGTCGGCGGGTGAGCCGTGCCAGTCGATCAGCGCCTCGGGCTTCTGGCGGACCATGGTCTTGCGCACGCGCAGGAACGAAGCCCGATCGAAGGTCACGCCGTCAAGGTACAGACCGTCAACCCCGGCCTGCGCCATCAGCCAGCGCTGGCTCTCCAGGTAGAAGTTCGACCACCGTGAAGCACCACTGATCTGCAGCGAACTGTCCTCTGTCAGGGTCGGGCCACCCGGGGCGGCAATCGTGCTGTGCCAACGGGCGTGGTAGTCGTCGCCGAGGTGCTCGCACATCCACAACTGCCCCGTGAAGGGTTCCTCGACCTGGTTGCGCAGCTGGTACTCCAACGGCCGTTGGGCCATGGATTCGTAGCCCAGGTTACCGGTACAGGCCAGCAGGATCTCATGGCCCAGGCTGCGCAGCGCCCACAGTTCGCGCGTCCGGGTACTCTGCTCACGAATGGTGTTGTACGCTTTGAAACGCCCCCCAACCGCGTGCACCTGATCAGCCATCGTCTTCAGTTGCGCAGCCACCGGGAACAGGTAATTGATGTACGGGCAACTGGGTGACCCCTGGTGTTGGATGAAGACCTTGGCGCCCGCGTCGATGCCCCGCTTCACGTCCAGGTCCTTGCCGTAGCCCTGGTGGCAGTAACGCCAACCCCAGTGTTCGGTCGAAAGGGGTTTGAACGGCGTCACGTACAGGGCGAACTCGAGGTCCAGCGACTGGCCGGCGGTCAGCGTGAGAGCACCGGTGTCGATGGCCAGCGTACAGGTGCCATGGTCATCCCGTGTCTGCCGGAACACGCCCTCGGTGCCGCACAGCCAGGCAGCGGGGCCGGGGGCCAGACTAACCGTCATCCCCGCGTTGTAGTCACCGACCCAGGCGAACGAGAACTCGCCCAACGGCTTGTGCGTGGCGTCGGGGCACACCGTGGCGAGCCGCGACCGGCTGGCGACCCACGACGGCGGGGCGGCCTCAAGCCAGTACCGCGCCACCGCGGCGGGCAGGGACACCGTTAGCCGCAGTCCGTCCAGGTCCAGCCGGCGGTTGGCTGACAGGGTCAGGTGCACCCCCACCCGCCCGTCCATCTCCACGGTCACCTCGGTCTGGCGCCGCAGGCCTGCGGCTGCCTGCTCGGACCGGAAGCGCACCTTGCCGGTCCCCAAACGGCGACTGGCCGCGGGCCGAAGGGTACGCCACCGCAGGGGGCGACCGGCGCGCCAGGCCTCGAAACGGACCGGCGCAGCCAGGATGGCGCGGCCCTGGCGACCGATGGTGAACATGTCGATGTAACTGGTGCACTGCGCCGGCAACCCGTCTTCGCCCAGTTCGAGGCAACGCCCCAGGATCTGCACCGCACGGCCCTTGACGCGCACGGGCGTGTACGGGGCGCACACGTCGTTGTCTTGCGCGTGGGTCGAGTTCAGCCAGCGCAGGCGGCTCATCCGGTTGAGGTCGCCATCACCGCGATCCACCGCCACGGTATCGTCCACCTGCAGGCGGAGCTGCACTACCTGCGGCTGGCAGTCCTGGGCCGCGATCGTGACCTCGCCTTCGTATACCCCGGGACGCGTATCGGCGCCGAGGTCAACGCCGAACCACAGCGCCTGCACCTGCTGGAAACCCACGTGCACCGGGCGGCGGAAGGACTGGCCGTGCTGGTCAATGCCAGCCAGGTTGAAGCAGGTGATGACTTCGGCCGGCAGCTGTCCACCGGCGCTGCGGCGCAGGGGCGTCCACGTGGCCGACAGATTGGCCAGCAGCTGACGGTGTGCGTACACGCCGATCTGAAAGACGAAGTATTCGTTGCGCTGCGCCGCAGCGTCGAAACAGCGGAGCTCGTGCGGGCCGCGGACGGCCCAGTGGTAAGGCAGGTCATGGGTCATGCGGATGGGCCGCGTCTGGCTCTCGGGGAAGACCAGGAAATCGCCGGCGCCGCGCTGCTCCACCTGCAGCCGCTCGTCAAGCGTGGCACACACCTCCATGGGGTAGAACGAGTGCCACTCGCCGCGCGACTGGAACTCCACCAGTTCAGCCTCAGGCAGGTCGCGCCAGGGCGCGGGCAATGACTCGCTGCTGACCCAGGCCACGCGGCGTGGATCCGGGGTGCTGCCGGTCTCGGCCGGCCCGACTCGGTGGGCCGCCATCCAGGTCGCCGCGGCGGTGGTGCGCGGCGGTTCGTACATCGTTACCGGGAACGAACTGCGCGGCCAGGTCCAGCGGTGGCGGTCTGCCGTGGGCATGAGGTAGTAGACCAGGTAGTCACCCACGCCGCTGGTCGGCTGGAAGACCACCTCGCCGTACTCGCGGTTGCAGCTGACGACGACGCTGTTCCTGACCGTCCGGCCGGTCTGCACGTCGACGACCATGACCCGCTTGGCCTGCGGGAACGCGTCCCGCCGCCGCCATGGAAGCCACACATAGGCGACATCGCCGGCCGTTGCCACCCGCACCAGGGCGCGATGGTTGCCCAGGGCTCGGTCCCAGTCACCGCAGGTGTAGCGGGCCAGGCCTTGGGGAACGCGGTCATAGCGCGATGTGGGTCGGACGGTGGCCTCAGGGGTCATAGTGCCTTTCCTGGTTCCTGTTGAGAAGAAGGGAAACGAGTCAGGTGACGAATTTCGCGGTGACACGCGCGGCGGGTGGCGGCCGTGGCCCGTTCAGTTCGGCCGGTGGCTGATCCGCTCGCTCGGGCAGCCCGGAGGAAGCGGGCATCGGCTGCGGCACGGCCGCCGGCGGATACGGGCATAGTAGGGTTCGCCCGTTGGCGCGGCAAGACCAGACGGCGCTCAAAGGCGGGCGGCACCCGGGGCCCGGGGTTTGACCCGGCGGGGCTCAGGCCCTATCCCTTGTAAAGGGCCCGACGGCGGCCCACCGTGGCTGGGGTGGCTCTGAACAAGCCCGGCCCGGCTCCCAGTTCCCCTGTCCACGCGCTCCCCGGGCGCCGTGACGCCCAGGAAGGACAACGAAGTCGCATGGAAACTATTCGGTTCGCTTCTGCCCACGTCAAGCGCCTCTCGGCCGACGCGACCCTTCCCGCCAAGTTCCAGCGACTGCTGGGGCAGTACGATCTGCCGGCCCGGTTCGGCAACCGGACCGTTGCCATCAAGATGCACTTCGGCGGCAACCTTGGTTACACCACCATCCACCCGCTTTTCGTGCAGCTGCTCGTCAAGGCGATTCAGGATGCCGGTGGCCGGCCCTTCTGCGTGGACGGCAGCTTCTCCGTAGGCGCCGCCCGGGCGCGGGGGTACACCGCCGAAGTGCTCGGGTGCCCGATCGTCGGTGCGGGTGGCGTGGCTGACAAATACGTGTACGAAGTGCCGGCCCACTATGACTCGCTGGACGTGATCAAACTGATGGGCAACATTGTCGACGCCGACGCCATGGTCGTCCTGTCGCACGGCAAGGGCCACGGCCATACCTCGTTCGGCGCGGCGATCAAGAACATCGCCATGGGCTGCGTGGCCTGCGAAACCCGCGGCAAGATCCACGGACTGATGGCAGGCCACTTTGACTGGCAGTCCGAGGCCTGCACCCATTGCCGTCAGTGTGTCGAGAACTGCCCCACCAAAGCCGCCAGCTTCGACGCCCAGGACCGGTTGACGATCAGCGAACACCACTGCCGTTATTGCATGCACTGCGTGGAGGCATGCCCGGCGGCCTGCCTCCAGGTCGACGGCTCGCGGTACCGGGCGTTCCAGCACGGCATGGCGCTGGCGGTCAAGGCCTGCCTGGACCGGTTCGAGGCCGACCGGGTCCTGTACCTGACCTGCCTGCTTAACATCACGCCCTTGTGCGACTGCTGGGGGTTCTCGCTGCCTGCGGTGGTACCGGATATCGGCATTCTGGCCGGTGACAATGTGGTGGCCATTGAGCAGGCCGCGCTCGACCTGATCGATGCGGACAACTACATCCCCGGCAGCCTACCTGACCAGATGACCATGGGCGCGGAGGGGCACCTGTTCCAGCGCATCCACAACAAGGACCCGTATGTCCAGGTGGAGGCCTGTGCCGACATGGGACTGGGCAGCCGCGAATACCATCGGGTCGAGGTCGAGTAAGGAGGTCGCCGTGGTCGCCGCCCCGCCCCTGTCGCTGAAACCGGATCTGGACGAAGCCGCCCGGCGTTGGCGCGCGTACCTGGCCGGCGACCTGATCGACCGACCGTTAGTGTGCGTCACGGCGCCCGTCGCCGGCCGCCCACGGGTCCCGGGCGCCGGGTACGCGGAACGCGCCACGGCCGACTTCGACACCCTCATCGACCAGGCCCTGATCAATGCCCGGGCTACCTGGTTCGGCGGTGAGTCGATCCCGGCCTTCGGCGTCAGTTTCGGCTGCGATGAGCCAGCCGTATTCTGCGGCGCGGGTCTGCGCTACGCGGAGGACTCGGGCGACACCTGCTGGTCGGTTCCGTGGGTGGACGACTGGGACCAGGCACTGCCGCTGCGCTTTGACGACGCACACCCCCTCTGGCAGCGGATGCTGGCTTTGTATCGCCGGGCCGCCGAACGCCTGGCGGGCGTCATGGCCATGTCGTCGTTCGACACCCACACCAACATGGACCTCCTGGCCGCCGTCCGCGGTCCGGAGCGGCTATGTGTGGACCTGGCTGAGTGCCCGGAGGTGGTCGACCGCGCCATGGTTGACGCCCGCGCCGTGTTTCCCCACATGTGGCGGGCCGTGGTCGAGGCCGGGAGAATGCACGAGACCGGGTTCTGCAATGGCGTCTATGCACCCGACGGCGCCGCCATCCTGCAGTGCGATTTCAGCTGCATGATCAGCCCGGCCATGTTCCGGCGCTGGGTGCTGCCCGCGCTCGAGGAGGAGGCGGCGGTGGCCGGCCACGTGTTCTACCACTGGGACGGTCCGGACGCGCTCAAGCACATGGACGACCTGCTGGCATCGCCTGCCATCCACACCCTGGGTTACGTGCCCACGTCGACCTGGGGCGGCGGGGGCGGCCATTTCGCGTGCCTGGAACTGCTGCGCCATTGCCAGGACCACGGCAAGGCGGTCCAGGCGGGTGGCACACCCGAACAGATCAAGGCCATGCACCGAGTCCTCGATCCGGCCCGGGTCATGTACTGCACCGGCACGGCCACGCCCGAGGAGGGGGAAGCGCTCCTGGCGTGGCTAGTGGCGCATACCTGACCGAGGACCAGCACGATGCCGGCCGGCCCGGGCAGGGGTCTTCCCTGCCCGGCGCCGGCGACGATCAGGCGTACACCGCCTGAATCATGGCGTTGATGTACCCGAAGCAGTACGCGTACGCCTGGTAATAACCCTGCGGGTCTTCCTGGCTGTGGGGAACGTGGTCAGGGTCGATGCCATAGCAGTAACCGACGTCCTTCAGGGCGCGCAACACACGCACGAAGTCCATGTCGCCTTCGTCGGGCAGAGCTTCGCGGAAGCTGTACCGGCCGCCCAGGAGGTTGCGGTAGTGGACCAGAAAGATGGTCTGGCGGCGACCGAAATACTCGATGAACCGGTAGATCTCGGTGGCCGGATCGGCAACCATTTCGGCGATCGAACCGAGGCAGAAATTCCAGCCGTGGTATGGGCTGCGGCAGATCTCGATGAACCGGGCCATGCCCTCGAAGTCATTGAGAACCTTGTCAACGCCCCGGAACCCCGGCGGCGTGGGCGGGTCTTCCTGGGAGTTGCCTAACCGCACCCGGCATTCCTCCGCCACCGGCACGATGCGCGCGAGCAGGTACTCGATCCGTTCCCAGTGCATCTGGGCCGTCACCCGGCCCGCCGGGGTCAGTTTTTCCCGCTCGGCAACCGGGTAGCGATCGAGGCGGAAGGCGGTGTGGCGGAAGCCGCCGCGTCCCTCTTCAGGCTCCGTGCGATCGATGGGCAGGATGCACGTGTTGTACCGCAGCGAGTCGATGCCCGCCCGCGATGCCGTGCGGATCATGTCGCAGACCAGGTCAATGTCGCGATCGCGATCCGGGCTGCTGCCGTAATAGATGATGCTGGGGAACTCCTCGTAGATCGGGATCAGGCTCATGTCCAGGGTCATGCCGAAACGGGCGTGGAGGTCGCGTTCGCGCTCCAGGTCAGCCAGGTCCCAACCGCGACCGGCGTGGAACGGAAACCGACCGGCCTTGTGGCGCACACCGCAGCGCTGCAGGAAGCGCAGTTCGGGCTCTGTATTGCCGAAACCCTGCGTTCGCACGTACATACGTGGGCCGGTGACCGGCGTGCCGGTGCCGCTGGCGCCGGCGGCTGCGGCGCCGGCTTCCAGTCCATTCTCATACGCTTTCATGTCCTGTCCTTGGCTGGATGGGTAGACACGTGCCGGCCGCGCCCGCAGCGGCCGACCCGAGTGGGTAGGATGGCACCACCGGGCGCGCGCGTCAAATGCCCCCCACCCCGCGTGCGTCCGGCGCGGGTGGCACGGGCGGGGGCCGCCGCGCCGGGCGGCATCCTTCCCTGGTGGACAGGAATCGGCGCCCCGCGACGCAGCGCGCCACCGCGACGCCGACTCCAGGTAAACCATGACGCGTGACTCCCGTGCCTCGGCACAGTTGACCCTCCTGCTGACGGCCATCTCCTGGTTAGGGCCGTTCGCCATCGACACGTACCTGCCCTCGTTCGCGGAGATGGGCGCGTCGCTCCACGTGTCCATGGTCCAGGTGCAGCAGACGCTCACTGCGTACCTGGTGCCCTTCGCCCTGATGACGCTGTGGCACGGCGCGATCTCCGATGTGCTGGGGAGGCGGCGCGTTATTCTCGCCGGGTTGACCGTTTTCTCGCTGGCTTCGCTGGGCTGCGCGGTGGCGACTCGGTTCCCGGTGCTGTTGGCGTGCCGCGCCGCGCAGGGCATGGTAGCCGGTGTCGGCATGGTCGTCGGACGCGCCGTGGTCCGCGATGTGGCCGAGGGGGCGCAAGCCCAGCGGTTGATGTCGCACGTGGCCATTGCCTTTGCGCTAGCCCCGGCCGTGGCCCCGATTATCGGCGGCTGGCTGCATGTCTGGGCGGGTTGGCGCGCCGTCTTCGTGTTCCTGGCCGCGGTCAGCGGCTTGATTGCCCTGGCCTGCTGGCGCGGCCTCCCCGAAACGCTGCCCGTGGCGCAGCGCCGACCCTGGGCCCCGCGTGCCCTCGGCCGTTCGTACCTCCGTACCCTGACCACCCCGGCTTTCATCGGGGTTTCGCTGTCGGTCACCTTCTTCTTCGCCGGGATGTTCGTCTACGTCCTGTCGGCGCCGGTCTTCATCCTCCGGCATCTGGGCCTGCACGAGACCCAGTTCGGTTGGCTGTTCGTTCCCAACACGATGGCCATGATGTTCGGGTCCTGGCTCTCTGGCCGCGCCGCCGGACGCGTCTCGCGGCGCGCCACGCTGGGGTTGGGCCTGGCCATCATGGCGGCCGCGGCGAGCACCAACATGGCGCTGCACCACCTGCCGGTGAGCGGGGTAGCCTGGCGGATCGCGCCGATCTCGGTGTATGTCGTCGGCATGGCGCTGACCATGCCCAGCCTGACGCTGATGGCCCTGGACCTGTTCCCTCAGCACCGTGGGCTGGCCGCCTCATGCCAGGGGTTCCTGCAGTCCGGGTTCAACTCGATCATGGCCGGAGCCATCGCGCCGCTGCTCTGGTCGACATCACTGGGCCTGGCCCGCGGACAGGTGGCCTTTGTTCTGTTGGGCAGCGCGGCCCTGGCGACTTTCTGGCTGACAACGCGGCCGCACCGCGGCAGGACCGCCCAGGCGGGCGCGGCCTGAGCGCCAGGTGGCCCGCGGCCGCCCAACTGCGCCAGCGGTTGACAGCACGTGCGGCAGGTCCCTTGCTTGCTGATAGCCTACGACCGGGAGATCGAGGTGATCGCCCTCACGACAAGGAGCAGAGCATGGCGGACAAAATCCGCGCCGGCATCATCGGCTTGGGTTGGCCGGGCAAGGAGCACCTGAAGGGGTACGCGGCGTGCCCGCAGGCAGAAGTGGTGGCGCTGTGCGACTGGGACGAACCGCTGCTGCACAGCGTCGCCGATGAGTTCGGCGTCGAACGGCGTTATGTCGACTACCGGGAGATGATCGCCTCACCGGACCTGGACGTGGTCAGCGTCGCGGTGCCCAACTACGAGCACGCGCCGTTGACCATCGACTGTCTGCGCGCCGGCAAGAACGTGCTCTGCGAGAAGCCGCCGGCAATGAACGCCCAGGAAGCCCGCGACATGGCCACCGCCGCGCAGACCTCGGGCAAGACGCTGATGTATGCCTTCGTCATGCGCTGGTACCCCCAGGTCCGCTACCTGAAAACCCTCGTCGAAGCCGGTGAATTGGGTGATATCTACCTGGGCAAGGCCGGGTACACGCGACGGCGGGGCATCCCGCGCGGCAAGGACAACTGGTTCATCGACAAGCAGCGCGCCGGCGGTGGTGCCCTGATCGATATCGGCGTGCACGCCCTTGATTGTGTCT
>CAITNQ010000034.1 GCA_903893785.1 uncultured Gemmatimonadota bacterium | reverse complement strand
GTGCGCATCCACGAAGGAGATCATCGTTTCGAGGGGCGGTCGAGCTCCGCCTGGGCGAAAAACGCCGCCGCTTTGCGCAGGATCTCATTCGACCGCCGCAGGACGTACACCTCACGCTCCAACTCGCGGAGCCGGGCTTTGTCCTCGGTCGTCACCCCGGCGCGCGTGCCGTGATCGGTCTGGTACTGCCGTACCCAGCGGCGCAGGGTCTCCGCCGAGCACCCGACCTTGGCGGCAATGGACACGATCGTATCCCACTCCGACCCGTGATTCTCACACTGCTCCAGCACCAACCTTACTGTCCGCTCCCGTACTTCCGGGGAGTACCTCGTCGGTTTCGCCATGCGGCCAATCTCTCACAAAGTGGCGCCTCCGGCAAACCTGGGGCGATTCAGGCTATTACCTCGGCAAGCACGAGTTGACGCAGGCCCAATGGACCGCGGCCATGGGCACCACGCCGTGGTCTGGTATGCCCTACACCCAAGACGGGCCTGACAATCCGGCAGTGTACGTGTCATGGTACGACGTTCAGGCCATGGTGCACGTTTTGAACGAAGCAGCCGGGGATTCGCTTTACCGGTTGCCCACCGAGGCCGAGTGGGAGTATGCCTGTCGGGCGAATGCGACAACGGCTTGGTCCTTCGGTGACAGCGAAGACGCCTTGGCCGATTACGTATGGTGTTGGGGCAACTCCTGGTCCATTGGCCTGCAGTACGCCCAACGCGTCGGGCTCAAGAGGCCTAATCGGTGGGGCCTGTATGATATGCACGGCAACGTCTGGGAGTGGGTTCAGGACGGCTGGCGCGACTACACGTCTGAGCCCCAGACTGACCCGCAGGCGCCTATGCCAACGTCAGTCAAGATCATTAGGGGCGGCGCCGGTTACTACGACCGCATGCGGTCACGCTCAGCCCAGCGCTCCGTGAGCGATGCAGGGACCCGGTATAGCGACTTTGGCGTTCGGCTTGTTCGCCTGGCCAGCGGCACAGCCAACCAGCAGCCGCAGTCCGCCGCCGGTGCCGACCAGACCGTCACCGACGGGGCCACGGTGCAGCTCGACGGGACCGCCAGCGCCGACGCTGACGGCGACTCGCTGACCTACCGCTGGAGTTCGCCGCCGGGGACTAACTTGAGCGACTCGACGGCGGCCCGGCCGACTTTCAGGGCCAGCGCGGCTGGCGACTACACGTTCGTCTTGGTCGTCAACGACGGCACGCTCGACAGCGCGCCCGACACGGTGGTGATCAGCGTGCTCCAAGACACTAGCCTCTGGCAGTTCGAGATGGTGGCCCGCAACAACCGCGGCGGCGTGGTGGTGTTGCGACTCGGCTGGGCCGACAACGCCACCGATGGCATCGACGCTGGCTTAGGGGAGAGCGAGTTGCCGCCGCCGCCGCCGCTGCCTGGGTTTGACGCACGTTGGGCGGTGGCCGGGTTGTACGGCGTGCGCGCCGACTATCGCAGTGCTGTTGCGGCGCGCAGCGGCGCCGTCTGGAACCTACGCCTCCAGAGCGACGACGCGCGACTGCCCCTATCGCTGTCCTGGGACGCCGGCGCATTGCCGTCCGAGGGTGCTTTCCAGTTGGTTGATGCGGCGACCGGCGGACAGGTGACGGATTTGGACCTCCGCACCCGAAGTGGGCACCAGGTGACGACGTCCGGTGTGACCGAACTCCAGGTGCGCTACACGCCGGTGATCACGGCGAGCCACACGTACGGGCTGCCCGATGGGTGGAGCATGGTGTCACTGCCGGTGGCAGCGCGCGACCGCAGCCTGCGTGCGACTTTCCCGTCGGCGCTGTCGCTGTTCGGGTTCTCGAACGGGTACCAGTCCGAGAATGGGTTCCGGGCTGGCGTCGGCTACTGGGTCAACCTGCCGTCGCCCACCGAGGCTACGATCACCGGCCCAGTGTACGGCGACACCGCCCTGGTTTGCCGTCTACCGGCTCGGTGGAGCATGGTCGCCCCAGGAAATGCATCGTTGGACGTAGCCGCATTGAAAGCCGCGTACCCGACGCTATTGTCGGTGTTCGGCTATGCGGAAGCGTACGAGGTGGCGACGACGATGGCTCCGGGAAAGGCGTACTGGGTCAACCTGTCAGCGGCGTCCGTACTCGACCTCAGCGGTGGCGTGGCACGGCCGGCGGCCGCCAAGCCACCGTTGGCCTTGCCAACATGGACCGGACCGGTGCTATATGCCGAAGGCTCCGGTGGCTGTCAGCAGCTGCAACTCGGCGTCCCCGCTTCGAGTGTCGTCGAATTGCCACCGGTGCCGCCGGCCGGGTTGTTCGATGTGCGCGTCGACGTAGCGCTGGGGATCAGCTCATGGCAGGTGCCGGCAGGGCCCGAAGCCTACCGCGTCCGAGTGCAGGGCAATGTCGAGCACCTACGTTGGCAAGGCCTGCCCGCGCTTGGTTGGGATCTAGTCGTCGATGGCACAACGGTACCGCTGGTTGGCAGCGGCGTGGTGGCGCTATCCGCGTCGTCGTGGGTTACACTTCGCCCACGGGCAGGCGTCCCCGCGGCAACCCAACTGCGCGCGGCCTACCCCAACCCGTTCAACCCGGCGACGACGATCCGGTACGACCTGGCGCAGGCTGCGGTTGTGCGGTTGAGCATCTACGCCGTGTCCGGCCAGTTGGTGCGGCAGCTTGTGTCGGTGCGGCAGGAGGCTGGCGCCCACCAGATCGAGTGGGACGGGCGCGATGGCTCGGGGTGCCCTGTTGGCAACGGCGTGTACCTGTGTGAACTACAGGCTGACGCTCATCGGGCGGTGCGTCGGATGGTGCTGATAAAGTAGGGTGCCTCGCGGCCGGCTGCACGATGGACGGTAACGGCCGACGGCCAGGTTGGGTTGGGGCGCCGTCCGGCGATCGGGTGGGCCGCAGCCGGAATCAGGTCGGAGCGCCTGCGCTTGAGCAGGCACAGCCGGCGTGCCCGTGCGAGCCAATCTTGGCACTTGCCTGGTAACGCGACGAACGCGTTGGCCAACAGTCTCCACACCGTCTGGCCGCGCTCCCAGACGGTGGGTTGGCTGCGCCGTCTCCCTGGCTTCCGGCCCACGCGCGGTTGCACGCCGCCGGTGAGGGCGTGTGACATGTCACATGGGACGGCACGCGTATCGCACAGTGCGGACGCTGGTACCGAGTCGCCGCGCGATCGGTCCATCCGGAACTCGGTCAGGGAGTTAGCGGCAGAAGCAGCGTGGTCCACAGGCGTTGGCCCGAATGTTGCACCTCACGCTTGCGCGGCAGTCTCGCGCAGGTGTGGCAACCCGGGTGCAGGCCGTTCCCACCGGCGCCGGGCGGGGCGCTGCGGCTGCCCCGTCTGCGCGCCGGCCCTGGCTGCGGATTCCAGGTTCGCCACCGGTGGGAGTAGCCCCAGTGGCGATCGCGCGCGTCAACAGCGCTTGATCGCGATCGGAGGCGGCCTCGGTGAGGAACAGGCCGGTCGGCCCCCGCCTGCCGACATCGGACCCACGTGGGCGACGGCGGAAACCGAACAGCCGTGACACTGATGTGGCGCCGGTGCGAGTCGTCAGGGCGATCGCTCGCCATCGGCGTAGGCAACAGGTGCTTGGGGGGAGGGATCGCCGGTGGGCTCGGCCTTTGCGGCGCGTGGCCGGTCGCGCCCCAGAACGTCGTGGGTCCCCGGAAGCCGAACCTTGGTGGGTCGGCACCGTCGTCGGTGGCAGGCGACCGGCTAGCGGCGACGTTAAGGGGACTGCGCGATCGGTGGCGATCGTTGGCGGTGCTGCTCGGCCGCCCATCCGAATGCAGGTGTTCCATGCGTATGCCGAGGTGCGGTTCGCTGGGGTGACCGGCAACTCGCTGACATCAAGCCACCCGCTTCGTATCCGCGCGTAATTGCCGTGCGCTTCTCTGGGTTCAGAATGGAGGCGAACCATGGTTGCGAGACTGCTGAACCGGCTGAACCGATCGGTTGTCGTTCCGGCAACGTGGGAGCACCAGATCGCACCCGCCGTCGCCTGCGTGCTGATCTGCTGCACGACTGCGTTCGGCCTACAGGAGATCAGCAATGCCGAGATCACGGCCGACACCACGTGGGTAGCTGCCGATGGGCCATTCGTGGTCTCTGGCACCGTGAGCGTGCGGCTGGGGGCGGCCCTGACCATCGAGGCCGGTACCCAGGTGCTGCTCCAAGACTACGCGGAATTCCGCGTGTATGGGACGCTGACCGCGGTCGGTACCCAAGCCTCGCCGGTCACGTTCACTACCGCCAACACCGCTGATCCATCGCAGGGCGCCTGGGGCGCCGTGACGCTGGAGGGGTCCGGGGCTTCGGGGAGTCGGCTCGAGTGGTGCACTCTCAGCTACGGGAGTGGCATCTCACGTACCAACTCCTACCCGTACGTCTACTACCGTGGTCTGCTTAGCATCATCAGTGCTGCACCCTACATTAACCACTGCACCTTCCGCAACTCCCGGACGGCAGGTCTGTGGGTCGACGCACAATGCACCGCTGAGACCCCAGGGCCAATCGTTGAGAACAGTGCCTTCCTGAACAACACCGATTACGGCCTGCGCTGGCAGTCCACACTGGGCCGCCAGGCAGTGGGCTTGGACCGCCTCACCCACGCCATCAATGGCAACAGCTTTGTGGGCAACGGCGGCGAAACCCTACGGCTTAGCGCGGCGATCGGCCTTGGCAGCATGACGTTAAGGGAGAGCGGCACGCTCGGGCCGATCGACGGTCAGGAGCCCCACGTGGTCGGTGAAGTGGTGGTGGCGCCGGTGATGGACAATCTGGCGGGCGACTCCGTGCAAGTGACTGTGCTGCCGGGCACGCTTGTGCGCTTCGGCGATGCCGGGCAATTGCTCGTGCAGGGCAAGCTCGAGGCCATGGGAACCGAGGCTTCGCCGATCACCTTCACGACCAACCGGGCCGACCCCACGCAGGGCACCTGGCATGGTATAGTGCTCAACGGCGCCTCCGCTAGCCGGCTGGAATGGTGCACTCTTAGCTACGGCTTGGGCGCTCCGGTTCAGGTATCGCCTGTGGCGACCCTCAATGGCCTCCTCTGTATCCGTGGGACGCCGGCCGTGATCGGCAACTCCGTACTCCGGAATGGTCGATCGTGTGGTCTCATCGTTGACGCCGGGTGCTCGGCGACCGAGCCCGGTCCGACTGTGCGCAACACGACCTTCACCAACAATGCGTCGTGGGGCTTGGTGTGGGCCAGTACCGTGACCGGCAAGCGCGTGTCCCTGGATCGGGTGTCCCAGGCGATCACGGGCAACACGTACCAGAGGAACGGCGGTGATGCCTTAGGGATGCATGCAGGTATCGGATTGGGTGACATGACGCTGGCCGCGAGTTACACCTGGGGGCCGATAGACGAGCAGGAGGTAGACATCATCGGTCGCGTGACGCTGCCGGCGGTCGACTTGGACTGGCAGGCCCTGCGACTGTCGCTGCCTGCCGGTACGCGGATTCCGTTCTCGGACTACGCGGAGCTCCGGGTGTATGGGACGTTGACTGCGGTCGGCACCGAAGCCTCGCCGATCACGTTCACTACCGCCAACACCGCTGACCCATCGCAGGGCGCCTGGGGCGCCGTGACGCTGGAGGGGGCGGGGGCTTCGGGGAGTCGGCTCGAATGGTGCACTCTCAGCTACGGGAGTGGCATCTCACGTACCAACTCCTACCCGTACGAATACTACCGTGGTCTGCTCAATGTCATCAGTTCCGCACCCTACATCAGCCACTGCACCTTCCGTAACTCTCAGACTGCAGGTCTGTGGGTCGACGCACAATGCACGGCTGAGACCCCAGGGCCAGTCGTTGAGAACAGTGCCTTCCTGAACAACACCGATTACGGCCTGCGCTGGCAGTCCACACTGGGCCGCCAGGCAGTGGGCTTGGACCGTCTCACCCACGCCATCAATGGCAACAGCTTTGTGGGCAACGGCGGCGAAACCCTACGGCTTAGCGCGGCGATCGGCCTTGGCAGCATGACGTTAAGGGAGAGCGGCACGCTCGGGCCGAT
>CAITNQ010000033.1 GCA_903893785.1 uncultured Gemmatimonadota bacterium | reverse complement strand
GACGCGCTCCTGGGGCCGCGTCGCGGTGGCCGGGCGGGAGGTCTCGCGATGCCCCGCCTGCCCGGCCTGCCGCAGCACGCGGTAGAGCGTCGACTCCGAAGCCAAGTAGCGCTGCTCCTCGTCGAGCAGGCGAGGCACGATTTGCCAAGGCGACAAGTCACGGTAATCGGGACGGTTGGCCACCGCCAGCAGCTCCGCCCGCTCGGTGTCGCTCAGACGATTGTGGGGCATCGGGCGGGGACCGTGCCGGCCATCGATGGCGCTGTCGGCCCCTCGCCAACGTTGCACCGTCCGCCACGTCAAGCCCAACTGGGCCGCGGCCCGCTCGCGTCGTGCCCCGGCGTGCGCCGCCTCATCGATCAACGTCATGGCCTGCTCTCGCTCTTGCTGGGTATGGACTCGTCCTCGTCCCCCCAGATCGCCTGAGCTTTTGTCTTCAGGACTAGCAGCGCCGCGGCTTCGGCCAGCGCCTTGTCCTTCCGCGCCAGATCACGCTCCAATTCGCGGACGCGCCGGGCCTCAGCGCGGGCCTGTCTCGAAGCGGCTCCGGTTGAGAACCGCAGGCTCGCCAGCAGCTGCCGGCGCCATTGCTGCAGCTGTACCTCATGCAGCCCGCACGAGCGCGGGAAGGCACCTAGACCTTATGCATTGACCGGCCGCAGCGCGGAGTGGCCTCCCCCGGTCTCGTTGAGCGCGGGTTACCTTTGGCTTAGGGAGTCGAAGGCAGAGCCGCAGCGAGAAGGAGGAGGCCATGGACAAGTATACGAAGTATGTGGGGCTGGATCAGCATCAGGACTCGATCACGGTGGCGATTGCGGACTCAGGTCGTAGCCCGGCGCGGTTGTGGGGCGAGATCGAGTCCACGCCCTCGGCGCTGGCGAAGTTGGCGCAGCGGCTGGACGATGGTGAGACGCGGCTGCGGTTCTGTTACGAAGCGGGGCCGTGCGGCTACGGCGCCTACCGTCAGCTGACGGCGCTGGGCTATGAGTGCACCGTGGTGGCGCCCTCACTGATCCCGCGGCGTCCGGGGGAACGGATCAAGACCGATCGTCGAGATGCCTTGCGGCTGGCGCAGCAGCATCGCAGTGGCGAGTTGACGTCGCTGTGGGTCCCCGGGGTGGAGCAGGAAGCGATGCGTGATCTGGTGCGGGCGCGCGAGGACCTGAAGGGCATGGCGCGTCAGCTGCGGCAGCGATTGCAGGGATTCCTACTGCGGCACGGTCGGGTCTACCCGGGGGTCACCAAAGGGACCCAAGCGTACTGGCGTTGGCTGGAGACGCAGAAGTTCGACGCGCCACAGCAGCAAGTAGTGCTGCAGGAATACATCGATATGGTGCGCGCCCTGCAGGAGCGTGTCGCGGCGCTGGAAGCCGAGATGGTGCAGGCCCGGGACGCCTGGTCGCTGGGGCCGCTGGTCGAGGGTCTGACGGTAGATGTCAAGGCAGTTGTCGTCCGTTGTGATCACGGTGCTTGGGTCGCGACCCGTCGGGCGGGGTTGAGGGTGACGGTTGCGACGGGGGTCCAGTCGCGTGTAGGGCCGG
>CAITNQ010000032.1 GCA_903893785.1 uncultured Gemmatimonadota bacterium | reverse complement strand
TCGCCCGCGCCCACGGCCGGGCTGCGGGTGCGGCCCTCGGACGACCCCCCCATGGGCGCGTCCGTCGGCTGTCCGGCCATCCGCTGCGTCTGCCACGGTGGCAAGCGGGCCGCGTCGGGGCAGCGGCGGGCCTGAGCCACGAGTCGCCGACGATGCGCTGACGCGCGGCTGCCCCGTGGCAGGGTTGGGGCAGTAGTCACAATTAAGGCGCCGCGCGCACCGTCGCCAGCCCGGGCTTGCGTGGGCGTGGCACACAAGCGATCATGGCCCCCTGCAGGGGCCGATCGGTGGCCGGCAGCGCCCCCTGGCCGCCCGCGGCCCTTGGCGGCGGGCGCTAGCCCGCCTTCCTGCGACCACCCGCCAGCGAAAGGACGCCCCATGGTTGCCAATGACCCGGAACGCCTGGCCATCTCCTTCTGGATCTGGGGGCTGTGGGACACGGCTCCCCACGGCTTCTTCAACGACCTGGAAGCGCGGGTAGCCGAGTTGGTGGAACGCGGCTACAACTGCATTCGGCTTGAGGGTGGGGCGGGGCTGACGCACGACGCGGCCGGCAAGCCCCGCGGCCCTCTGAACTACCTGGACGCGGCTCCCGGGCACACCCGTCACCTGCGCCAGATGGAGCGCACGGCGGCTGGGCGCTGCGATGTGCTGCAGCGCCTCATCGAGTTGTGCCGGGTGGCGCAGCGGTACCGGGTCAAGCTCATCCTCTCGAGCTGGTACTTCCTGCACACGTTCTGGTTCACCGATGACGAGCTGACCGCCGACCTGCTGGGCACGCCGCCCGAGCAGTGCTTCCAGCGCTTCGCGGCCGGGCTGGACCGCATCCTCGACGAGCTTGAGCAGCGCGGCCTGGCCGATGTCATCGCCTTTGCCGAGGTCTTCAACGAGTCAGACGGCCTGAGTTTCCTCGGCGGTTTTGGCGAGAAGACCGCCCCGACCGAGATCCTGCACATGTACCGGTCCTGGCACGAGGAGGCGTTGGCCTTCCTGCAGTCCCGGCATCCGCACCTCCGTTTCGCCCTGGACACGTACACGCCCTTCACCCACCCGGACATGATGCCGCGCAACGCCCAGGTGTGGGACTTCCACAGCTACTACGCCTGGGGCGTGTACGGTGTCTTCGAGCAGGGCCTGTGGGGTGCCGACTTGGACGATCCCCAGACTTGGGCGCCTATCCGCCATTTCCTGCGCCCGGAGGTGGTGCCGTTCCGGGAGGTCGTCGGCAGCCGCGGCCAACGGGCGCCCATGGCGGCCGACTGGTACCGGCGCATCTGGGCCTATCGCAACCTCAATCCAGCGGCGCTGACCGAGCTCGAGAAACGGCTCGACGCCAACCTGGAAGCGCACGTGGACGAGTACCGGAGCCAGGCCGCGGCCGCGCTCGAGCAGGCCCTGGCTCTGCGTGAGCGCATCCTTCCCGGGGTACCCCTGGTCCTTGGCGAAGGGGTCTCGTATTGCGCCGACAATCGCCTGCGGTGGGAGGAACGCTCGGACCGGTACTGGGATTTGGTCGAGTCCACCGTGCGGCTCTACCGCGACCGTGGCCTGTACGGATGTGTTCCGCGGACCAACTCGGGCCCGGAGGACCCGGCGTGGTGGGAATACCCGGAGCGCCTGCAGCGTGTCAACGCCGTCTTCTTGGGCCAACTGGCCTGATGGCCCGCGCATGCTCCCGGCTGTGGGCGGCTGGGTCCAGTAGCATGCTCCGTAACCGAGAGTGGAAGCGCTGAAGCTCCCGTCGGCCGTCGGTTAGGCGACGTGCCGGTCGAGCGGCCGATGATCGCTGTGGGCGCGTGAGCTTGGGCACCCCGCTTGGGCTGGCGGTCAAGCCGACACTCAGGATGCGCGGCAGGTCACGACTCACGCCAACTGTGGCATGTACGGAAGCATGCTGCCACCGGCGCATGGTTGTTGCCGTGCCCAGCCCTGGGTGCTGTGGGTCCGAAGGATCGCCACGGGGCTACCGGGCTGGCGCGGGTGTGCCCCGATCCACCGGCAGCGTCACGCGGAAACAGGCCCCGTCGCCCGGGCGGTTGACCAGAGACACCGTGCCGCGATGACGCTCGGCGATGGCGCGCACGATGGCCAGGCCGATTCCCGTGCCTCGCCCTGGTTCCTTGGTGGTGAAAAAGGGCTCGAAGGCCCTTTCGGCCACTTCCGCTGGCATGCCACCGCCTGTGTCCTCCACCTCCAGGCAGACCGCGTCTGGACTGTCCGCTGCCCGCGTCCGGATCGTCAGCGTCGGTGTCCACGCCGGCAGCGGACCGGCCTGGCCCGTTCGGGCGCTCCGCTGCTCGTCCAGGGCATCACGGGCATTGCTCAGCAGGTTCAACACCACCTGCTCGATGGCGTGGGGCCAGCCGCGACAGGACGGCAGTCCGGGGCTCAGTTCCTCGCGTACGACAATCCCATGCACGCGCAGTTGCGTGCCCACCAGTTTCATGGCGCCGGCCACAGCTTCGTCCAGCGTGAAGGCCATCGCCGGGCGGCCGTCGTCACCGCGCGAGAATACGCGCATGTGATCAATGATCTCACTGATACGGTCCACCTGCACCACGATGTCGCGGAACACCTGCCGCATTTCATCGGCCGATGGGTTCCAGCCCATTTGGGGCCCAAGGAGTATGCCTTCGGCGAAGGTGCGAATACCGGTCAGCGGTTGATTGAGTTCGTGCGCGATGCCGGTGGACATCTCGCCCAGGGCGTGCAGCCGATCCACTTGCGCGGCGCGCACGCGTTGGTCCTCGACGACCCGCTGCAGTCGCTCCTGCTCGGTGATGTCGGCAAAGGTGGCGAACACGCCGCGCGGGCCTGCTGTCGCGGTGGCGCCGAAGGGGATGGCCGTGACCCGGATCCAGGTTACCTCCGGGCGCTCCGGGTGGGCAATGCCCATCACCGCGTCGTCCACCCGGCGACCGGTGCGCATGGCCTCCATGGCCGGGTGCTGGTGGCTTGCCAGCGGCCCACCGTCAGGGCGCAGCCCAGTCCACCGCGGATCGACCGGGGCGCGACCGAGCAGTTGGTCCAGGCTCCGGCCCAGAATCCGCTCGGCAGCCGGGTTGGCAGAGATGATGCGGCCATCGGGTTCGTGGTACACCACACCCTGGGCCATGCTCTCGAAGAGCCGGCGGTAGCGCTCCTCGCTGTCTTGCAGTTCCCGCCGGCCGCGCAGTCGCTGCAGCGCCGTTGCCAGCAGCCCGGCAAAGGTTTGCAGGGCTGAAACCGCCGCCGGGCTGAAGGCATCGTCCTGCTCGCTGCTGATGCCCAATGACCCGCCCCCGGGGACCGGGACCTCGATCAGCGTGCGCACGCGTGGGTCCCAGAAGCCGCAGGCAACCAATCGCTCGTGGTCAACGACTACGGGCTGGCCAGTGTCCCAGGCCTGTCGGACCCACGGATACCCCAGCAGGTCGGCCGCGTCTTCCGGCAGGGCGTTGGCCACCGGGAGCAGCGACCAGAAGATATCATAGTCGCCCGGGCCGGCCGCCGGCATCTGCAGCGATGCCCGGTACACGGGGACACCCAGCGAGCGCAGATCGAGCAGCCATTCGCTTTCCAGCGCCGGCGCCAGGGCAGCAAGATCGTCGATCGAAAGCAGGCGGTCGCGCATGTGGCCCAGCACGCGCTCGCGCTCCAGAGCCTGGCGCAGTTCCTCCTGCGCCTGCAGGGCCGCGGCTTGGGCAGCGGCGCGCTCCGCCACCTCGCCCTCGAGATGACGTTGGCGGGCCTCCAGCTCGATCAGATCGTCGCGCCGGCGGAAGGCTTCGCTGAGGACCGCCGCCAAGCCCTCAATGGCCGCCCGGTCAGCGGCCGAGAACGCATGTGGGCGGTCGCTGTTGACCGCCAGCGTGCCGTGCGAGAAGGGCACGTCGAGGATGCACCGCACCGGATGGTCGAAGTTGCGCGCCAGCCCCTCGCGCTCCTGGAAGCGATCGTCAGCCCAAAGGTCGGGACGGTAGACCGGGGTACCCTGGCGCCAGAAGCGGGCAATCAGCTCGCTGCCGAAGGCCTGCGCCAGGCTGACTCGGTCCGTGCCGCGGCTAAAGCTATTGATCGTCGCTGCCTCGACCTGTTGGCCCCGAGCGATCCAGTTGATGCCGCAGTCTTGGTAATCGACGCCCAACTCGTCGAGCCCATCGCGCAGGGCCACCAAGACCCGTTCGACATCCGTGCTGGCGACCATCCCCCAGACCGCGTCGCGCAGGCGCTCTTCCGCGCGGCGGAGTGAACGCGACGGCCGTGCCGAAGGCTTCGGTGTGGCCGCGTTGTTCGCGCCGGGGGTTGGCCCCGGCGACTGGCACGGTTGCGTCTCGTCCATCCCTGCCCGCCCCCACGCCGCAGGCCTGTCACACCGGCAAAATTGCTCTGTTCGCGCCGCCGCGCCAGGCTTCTGACGACCCTTCCAGCGGCTCTGCTTCCCGCCAATATACCTTCGGCAGCACGCCCGGACCATGCCCGCCGCGAACTGGGCCGCCGCGGCTGGCCCCGCCTCCCCGATCCGGCCCGCTACCCCGGGCGGTCCCGGCGGCTTAGCTTCGACCCTGTCAGGCGCGTCTGCCGTCCCGGTCGCCGCGATCGAACGGCTGCTTGCGGCGTGGCGTCACGCCGGGGTGCCGCAGGTGGACCATCGATCTGGGGCCCGGCGCGGCGCTGTCATGCGGGCCATCGGCGTGCTGTTGTTCGTCTGCCCGGCCGAGTTGTCACGCGCACGGCATTGCGTAGACTATGTGACTAAATGAACACCAATCCGATAGGCATTAAGAAGAATGCTCACCGAGACCAATAGTCCCTTCACCGCTGCGCAGGCCGCTGCCCTCAGTCAGGTGCTGGCCCAGTTGACGCCGGCCCAAGGCACCTGGCTGAGTGGGTACCTGGCGGGCCTCGCCATGGCCGGCACGCCCGTGGCGGCGCCTGCGGGCGCGGGCTCCGTCGCCCTTCCCGCGCCGCCTGCCGACGCGCCGCGCGTGGCCATCATCTACGCCACCGAGACCGGCAACAGTCGCCGTCTGGCGGGCCAGTTGGCCGCCCAGGTGCAGGCCCGCGGGTGGCAGGCGGCGGTGCTTGCGGCCGCCGGATACCCGCCGCGGCGCCTCGAGCAGGAGACCTTCGCCCTGTTCCTGGTCAGCACCCACGGCGAGGGAGACCCACCCGAGCCGAGCAAGCCGTTTTTCCGCGCCCTGACCGGTCGCCGCCCGCTGCAGCTGAACCGATTGCGCTACGCGGTCCTGGGGCTGGGCGACGCGTCGTATCGGCGCTTCTGCCAGGCCGCGCGCGACTTGGACGAGCGCCTCGCGGCCCTGGGAGCCCAGCGGCTGCAGCCCCGCCAGGACTGCGACGTGGACTATGCCGCGCCGGCCGCCGCGTGGATGGCCAACGTGGTCGAGGCCCTGGGTCCGCAGGGGCCGGCGCCGGCCGCGTCGCCGTCGGCGCCATCGCCTGCCGTGGCTGCCAGCGTCACCTCGGCCGCCGGTTACGACCGCGAGCGACCCTTCGCCGCCGAGGTGCTGGACACCACGCTGCTGACCGACGTCGGCAGCACCAAGGTGACTCACCACCTGGAGCTGTCGCTGGCCGATTCGGGGCTGCAGTACGAACCCGGCGATGCCTTGGGGATCTTTCCAACCAATGCGGCG
>CAITNQ010000031.1 GCA_903893785.1 uncultured Gemmatimonadota bacterium | reverse complement strand
GCGTCGGCGCCAGCGGCCCGGATGTCCCGGCGGTGCGGAAGCGGATTTCCAGGCGAGCCAGGGACGGGTTCACAATGACAAGGCGACCGGTGGTGCGCATGTCAGTGACCGGCACGATGAAACCCTGTGGCCCCGAAATGGTAGCCATACTGGTGGCCGCGGCCACCGCGCTTGGGTCCCACTCGACGATCACGGTGTCACTGTACACCGGCCAGACCAGGGCCACGGTCAGAAGGTGCTCGCCCTCCATGGCCCGCAGGTCGAGCTGCACGCCGTTACCCAGGCCCGTACCGACAAAGCGGACATCCAGGGTCCCGGCCGGCGGCAAGGGCGGCCGTTCCACTTCGCCCAGACCCAGATCAAGGGTATCCGTGGCGCCGGGTTTGGCGCCGAAGGTGAGCGCCGTGGCCCACCCGCTGGAGCCCTTGATCGTCAGCGCCTCGAACCATCCCTCGCCATCGGTCAGGGGGATGCGGCCGGACGTGGCCTGCAGCGCGGGCGAGGCCACGCTGGCCCGCAGCACCAGGGCAGTGTCGAGTCCGGCGGCCTGGTACACCAGGTCACCAAACACCGCGGCCCCGTCGGCCCCGGTGGTCTGCGTCAGGGTCCCGCCCAGGGAGCCCTGGCCGCGCGCCAGGGCCAGGGTGACGGGCACATCCGCGACCCCGTCGCCAGCGCTGTCACGCGCCACCACCACCACGGCGGGCGCAAAAGCCCGGCCGCTGCGCACCAGGGCGGGCACCTGCGTTACCGTCAGCTGCGTTGCCGGCGGCAGAGACACGGCAATCGCGCCCGACCCGGCGGCCAGGCCGGCGCCAATGACTTCAGCCTGGAGGCGCACGCCGCTCTCGGCATGGCCGGTGTGGTACGATAGGCCGCTGAAGGTCGCCGTGCCCGTGCTGTCCGACAGCTGCGCCAGGGTCCCGAGCAGGCTGCCCTGGCCCTGCGAGACAGACAGCGTCACCAGGCGTCCGGCAACGCCGCCGCCCAGACTGTCGCGGACCGCTACCTGCAGCGCGGGAACGATGGTGTCACCGCTGACCACGCTCGCCGGGACCGCCAGCCAGACGAGTTGCCGGGCCGGTAACGGTGGCCCGGGCCGCACCCGCACCGGGGCTGAGTCCGCGTGCAGGGCCGGCGTGGTGATCGAAGCGCGGAACACCGCCGCCGTGTCACCAGCGGCGGCCGTGTAACCGACCCCCGTGAACACTGCGGCTCCGGTCGAGTCCGTGGCCCGTATCAGGGTGCCGTTGAGCGCGCCCTGACCGGACGCCAGGGTCAGCGTTACGTCAATCGCAGCCACACCGTGGCCCAGGCTGTCGCGGACCGCCACGGCCAACGCCGGCGCCAGGGCCTGGCCGCTGGTGAGGCTGTCCGGTGCCGCGGTCCAGACCACGCGGGCCGGGGGCGCCGGTTCGGTGACGGCGACTGAGGTGAATTCGATGATCAGCGAGGTGAAGAAGGAGTTGGTCACCACCAACTGCTGTTGGCTGCGCATGTTAGCCGAGAGCAGGACACCGCCGAACGGATCTTTGATCACCGCGCTGGTCGTCCGGGCGGCGAGCGACACCGAGTCCCAGCTAATGATGACGGTATCGTTGGCAGCCGCGCGCTGAACCTGGAGGGTCAGGGCGTGCGCTCCGGCCACTGACCGCAGGTCAACCATGGACCCTTGACCCATGCGGGCCCCAGTGAAGCGCACGTCCGCGCTGCCGGATGGCGGCAGGGGCGGCCGCTCCTGCTCGCCCAAGGCCAGATCGAGGCTATCGGTGGCAGTGGTCGCCACGCCAAAAGCGACCAGCGAGCCCCACCCAGATGAACCGGCGACGTTCAGGTCCTGACGCCAGCCAGCCACGGCAGCCGCCGGGCCGCTGCCCCAACTGCATAGCCACAGCGTCGCCAGCACCCACCCGGGAAATCCGC
>CAITNQ010000030.1 GCA_903893785.1 uncultured Gemmatimonadota bacterium | reverse complement strand
TGCAGGCCCCCCGACCCGTCGCTCAGTGCTCCCTCGCTCCTCATCTCGGGCTCTCCTTTCTGCGTCTACGTTAACGCCTCCGGAGTGTCCAAGCCATCCCTGGGGCAGGGCAGTTCGCCATCGCGGCAATCTTGCTGGTGGGTTGTGGGGACCACGGCCCGGCCACGGCGCCGGGGTCTGTCAGTGCCGCCGATACCACCGCTCTGGTGTTCGCCGACCCGGCACTCGCTGAGGCTGTGGGTGCGGCGCTGTCGGCCATGGGTCTGCGCCCCACCATGGCCGACGGCCACTCCTTGGTCGCACTCCACGCCGCGGCGTCCGGAATCGCCTCGCTCGAAGGGATCGGCCAGCTGCAGCGCCTGGTGGAACTTGACCTCTCGCGCAACGCGCTCGCCGAGGTGGCGGCGATGCGGCCCCTGGTCCGCTTGCGCCGCCTGGATCTTGCCGGCAACTCAATCGCCGCCTTGGGGCCGCTATCGAGTCTGGGTGAACTCGAGCACCTCGACCTCTCGGCGAACCGGGTCACCGACCTGTGGGCGCTGGCCTCGCTGACCCGGTTGACCTGGCTCGACCTGAGCGGGAATCGGGTCTTGGACTTGGCTCCAGTGTCTCGTTTGGCCCGATTGCAGACCCTGAACGTCGACCGCACTTGGGTCGAAGACCTGACGCCGTTGGCCAACTGCCGGGGCCTGCGCTGGCTCAGCCTGGCGGACGACCGCCTGCTTGACCTCTCGCCTCTCCTTGGCCTCGACAGTCTGCGCGCTGTAGTGGTGACGAGCAGCACCCAGGACACGGCCTCCCTTGCCCGTCTTCGCGCCCGCGGAGTGGAGGTGCGCGGGTTGCCGGAACCGGCGGCAACCGGTGGGTAGGGGTCACGGGGCGGCTGGGCGTCCGGAACAACGGCGGAGCCGCGCGTGACGGCATCCACAGCATGGAGCAGGGTTGGGAGGACGCGCGGCCAACCGCGCGACTCCGACAGGCGGAGGTGGCCGCTCGCTGTGGGCTGACGGCCGGTAGGTCGAACTGGCGACTCTGGCGCGAGGCGGCCGCACAACCGCAGGCGTCCCTTTGAGGCACTGGGCCCGCTGCCGCCGGCCGGGTTCCACCAAGCATGCCAAACCCGACAACCCCGCAGACCTGTCGGTCCGACGGGCTAGACGACGACCAGTTTCTGGACCTTGCCGTGGGCGACCGAGGTGGCGTTTGGGCCGCGGGGGCGAACGGAGTGACCCATCTCGATGCCGGACGAGGGACGCAGTATGCCGGTGTTCGTGGTTGTCGTGCCATCGCAATAGCCCCGAACGGCGATGTGGGGGCGACGGCCGGGGAAACGACCGCGTACCGTCTCGATGGGGTCGGCTGGTGGCGTTACGGAACCGCGGATGGCCTTTTCGGCTCCCCTTACCTCGGCGTCCGCGGTGCCGCAGTGGACCAAGATGGCGTTGCTTGGATAGGTGCTGCATATGGCGAGCTCAATGGAGGACCAATATACGGCTCCCAGCGTGACGTCGCATGTGACACGACACACCTCGACCCATCGGGCGATCGGTTGGTCCATGGCCGCGACGCGCCCCAGACTTCTGGCTTGCGACAATGCCGTCACGATCGCCTGACGCTTCGGCGACCGGCCCCAAGGGTCGCCAGGGAGTCCGGGTCCGTTGCCTGCCACGCCAGAGCATGGTTCCGCCAGACGCCCGTTGAGCCCGCGGTCGCCACGCGGGGACACCCTTGCCCGAGCTGCGCGAGGGATCTGCGGGTGATCAGGAGCGCCGCCAATGAACGCGTCGGCGCTGTCGCGCGCCGCTCCGGGAGCGAACCGCCGCGTGGCGGGGGTGCGGCGCAGCACCGGGCGGGCTGCACCAGGGACTTGGCACCGACCCAAAACCACTGCCGCCAGCCGCGTCGAAGGCGGACTTCAATCATGTGCCTCGGGCGCGACGGGTGCTCCCTTGGGCCCCCCTGCCCTGGGCTCTGCCTGAACCGGATCGTCGTTGGCGAGCAGGGCGCGCAGAGAATTGTCGGGATCGGTCAGGAAGCGCCGGGCCACATGGTAGTGTTCGGTGTCTTTGTATGGCACCTGACGGTGGCCCTTTGGCCCCACCAGCAGGATGGACGCGTCCGGATAGGCCATGATCAGCGGCGAGTGCGTCGCGATGACGAACTGCGCGCCCCGCCGCACATACCTGTCCAGCAGCACCAGGAACTGC
>CAITNQ010000029.1 GCA_903893785.1 uncultured Gemmatimonadota bacterium | reverse complement strand
GCCGTGTAACTGTGGGCCGGCGATGTCTGCGTGCTGGTGCCGCCGTCGCCAAAGGCCCAGGTGCGACTGACTATGGGGCCCGTTGAGCTGTCGGTGAAGGTGACCGACGCGTTGGTCAGCACCTGCAGGGCCGATTGGCCGAACTTGGCGCGCACCGGCACCGGATTGACTTTGACCGTGTCCGCCGCCAGCGAGCTGTCGGCGACGCCACGCACCGTCAGGTGAACAACGAATGTTCCCGTAGCGATGTATTTGTGTTTGCCGCTGACCAGCGAGCTCGAGCCGCCGTCGCCAAAAGTCCAGGTGCGGCTGGCTACCGGGCCGCTGGAGCTGTCGGCAAAGGCCACCGAGTCACCCACGGTCAGCTGCCGCGAACCCAGCCAGATGCGGGCCTGCACCGGCACCGGAGCCACCCGGATGGTGTCCACCGCAACCGAACTGTCGGCCACGCCGCGCACCGTCAGGTGGATCACGAATGTGCCGATGCTAGTGTACCGATGGCTGCCACGCGCCAGGTCGCTGGAAGCGCCGTCGCCAAAGGTCCAGGTGCGACTGGCCACCGGGCCGCTGGAACTGTCGGCAAAGGCCACCGAGTCACCGACGATCAGTTGCCGAGAACCCAACGAGATACGGGCCTGCACCGGCACCGGGGCCACGCGGATGGTATCCACCGCAACCGAACTGTCGGCCACGCCGCGCACCGTCAGGCGCACCACAAAGGTGCCCACTGAGGTGTAGGCATGCCACGGCCGCGCCAGGTCGCTGGTCGCGCCGTCACCGAAGGCCCAGCTGCGGCTCAGGACCGGGCCAATGGAACTGTCGGCAAAGGCCACAGTATCGCCGACGATAGGCTGGTGCGTGTAAGCCCACAGGCGCGCCTGCACCGGTACGGGCAGCACCTGAACGGTGTCCACCGCAACCGAACTGTCGGCCACGCCGCGCACCGTCAGGCGCACCGCGAAGGCACCGATCGATGTGTACACGTGCCGGGGCGCACGCAGGTCGCTGGTCGCCCCATCACCGAAATCCCAGGTGCGGCTGACGACCGGGCCGCTGGAACTGTCGGCGAACGCCATGGTATCGCCGACGACCACCTTGGGCAACAGCTTCCACAAGCGAGCCTGCACGGGCACAGCCGCGACACGGATCGTGTCCACGGCCACGGCACTGTCGGCCACGCCGCGCACCGTCAGGGTCACGATGAACGTCCCGGCCGCGGTATAGATGTGGGTCGGCGCCGTCAGGTCACTGCTGCCGCCATCACCGAAGGCCCACGAGCGACTGACCACCGGGCCGCTGGAGCTGTCGGCAAAGGCCACTGTATCGCCCGCCGTCACCTGATGCGCCGAAGCCCACAGCCTGGCCTGCACCGGCACCGGGAGCACGCGGATAGTATCCACAGCCACCGAGCTGTCAGCGGGGCCGTGGACGGTCAGACGTACCGTATAGGTGCCCACCGCGACGTAGGCGTGCCGCGGGTTCGCCCGCTCGCTGCTGTCGCCGTCGCCGAAGTCCCACCAACGGCTGACCACCGGGCCGCTGGAGCTGTCGGCAAAGGCCACGGTGTCCCCCACCGTGACTTGATGCATGGACGCCCATGGCCGGGCCCGCACCGGTACCGGGGCCACGCGAATGGTGTCGACCGCCATGGAGCTGTCGACCGCGCCGCGCACCGTCAATCGCACCACGAAGTCGCCCGGTGTCAGGTACGCGTGGCTCGGCGTGGCCAGGTCACTCGCGCCGCCATCGCCGAAGTCCCAGGTGCGACTGAGTACCGGGCCCGTGGAGTTGTCGGCAAAGGCCACCGAATCACCGACCGTAGCCTGGTGCACCGAGGCCCACAGGCGGGCCTCGACCTGCGTTGGCGCCACCCGAATGGTGTCCACCGCCACCGAACTGTCGGCCACCCCCCGCACCGTCAACCGCACAGCAAAACGGCCCGGGCTGGTGTACACGTGCATGGGCGCCGCCAAGTCGCTGCCGCTGCCGTCACCGAAGTCCCAGGTGCGGCTGACCACCGGGCCGCGGGAGCTGTCGGCGAAGACCACGGTGTCGCCCACCGTCACCTGGTGCGGCGAAGCCCACAGGCGGGCTTCCACCTGGGCCGGCGCAACCCGGATCGTGTCGACCGCCATGGAGCTGTCGGCGGCGCCGCGCACGGTCAGCCGCACAACGAAATCGCCCGGCGTTACGTACGCGTGGCTCGGGTTGGCCAGATCACTCAGGCCGCCATCGCCGAAATCCCAGGTGCGACTGAGCACGGGGCCACTGGAGCTGTCGGCAAAGGCCACGGTGTCGCCCACCGTCACCTGGTGCGGCGAAGCCCACAGGCGCGCCGCCACCGCCAGCTCCGGTTCGGTGCGGAACTGCAGCAACAGCGTGTTGGGCGCGCCCGGTCCCAGGACTAGCTTGCCGGTGGAGCGCATGTCCACGTGGATCAACTCGCCGGTGTACGGATCCATGAGTACGGCCATGGAGGTAGCGGCGGCAATAGCAGCCTGGTCCCAGGTGAGCACCACCGCAGTGTCGGTCTCGCCAGCGCGCTGGATGGCCAGGGTCAGGGTGTGCAGCCCGGTCATGGCGCGCAGATCCACCTGCAGCCCGTCGCCCAGACCGGCGCCGGTGAAACGGGCGTCGGCCAGGTCCTGCGGCGGCAGCGGCGGGCGTTCCAGTTCGCCCAGGCCTGCATCGAGCGTATCGGTTGCCGCCGGCATGGCGCCGAAGGTCAGCACTGCGGTCCAGCCGTTGCTGCCGTGCAGCGAGAGGCCCTGGAACCAGCCCTCCCCACCCGCGACCAG
>CAITNQ010000028.1 GCA_903893785.1 uncultured Gemmatimonadota bacterium | reverse complement strand
GGCAACGAGGAGGGAACACGATGAGTGCATTCAGCGACGACCTGCTGATCCGTGGCGGCCATGTCTTGGACCCCGCAGGGGGTGTGGATGGCGAACTTGACGTACTGATCAGGTCAGGTCGAGTCAGCGGCCTGGGCGCCCACCTGATGGCCGCGGGCGTGCCGGTGTTGGACGCCACCGGGTTACTGGTGCTGCCAGGTTTCATCGATGCGCACGTGCACCTGCGTGAGCCGGGCTTCGAGCACAAGGAAACGATCGCCACCGGCACCGCGGCCGCCGCAGCCGGCGGCATCTGCGCCGTCGTCTGCATGCCCAACACGCGCCCAGCGCCGGACCGGCCGGAACAGGTGCGGTCGCTGCTCGACCGAGCCCGCGACACCGGCTGCGTTCGCGTGTATCCCATCGGCTGCATCACCCGCGGTCGGTCCGGGCGCGAGCTGGCGCCGCTGGCTGAATTGGCCGACGCCGGTGCCGTGGGCTTCAGTGACGACGGCGACTCGATCGAGGACGGCGCGCTGATGGAGCAGGCGCTGACCGCGGCGCAGACGATCGGGCGGCCGCTCTGTCCGCACGAGGAAATCAAGGCCGTGACGGCCGGCGGCGTCATGCACGCCGGGCAGGTATCGCAGCGCCTCGGACTGGGTGGCATGCCGGCCCGCGGTGAAGAGGACATGATTGCGCGCGATGTACGGTTGTCGGCCCGCACTGGCGGCCCGCTCCATGTCGCTCATCTAAGCACCGCCGGCGGTTTGGAGCTGGTGCGCCAGGCCCGGGCCGGCGGGGCGCCGGTCACCTGCGAAGTGATGACACACCACCTGGTGCTGACCGATGAAGCCGTGGCCACCCATGGGACACAGGCCAAGATGAGCCCGCCGCTGCGCACTGCCGTGGACACGGCGGCGCTGACGGTCGGCCTGGCCGATGGCAGTATCCAGGCGATTGCCACCGACCACGCCCCCCATGCGGCCGACGAGAAGGCGCTGCCCATGGAGCGCGCGCCGTTCGGCATCGTGGGGCTGGAGACAGCCATCGGCCTGTCGTTCACCTACTTGGTGCACACGGGCGCGGTGCCCTTGGCCACGGTGGTGGCTGCGTGGACCTGGGGGCCGGCCCGGGCCTTCGGCCTGCCCGGTGGCAGGCTCGCGGTCGGCGATCCGGGCGACGTGACCCTGGTGGACCCGAAGCGCGATTGGACGGTGCGACCCGAGGAATTCCGCTCTCGGTCGCGCAACACGCCCTTCGCGGGATACCGGCTCAAAGGCAAGGCCGCGGCCACGGTGGTGGGCGGGCGCGTCGTGTACCGCGATCCGGGGGGGCGGACCTGAGGTCAGCGGCCGGGGCGCAGGGCGTCGGGCAGGTGGTCTATCTCGGCCCGGTCGCGGTCCAGGACGACGGTGGTCAGGTCAGAACGGCAGGCAACCGGATCGCCGCGGTGGCGCGCCAGGAAGGGCCGGCCGCCCCGTTCAGCGGCCGGGCCGGAAGGCGTCCGGCAGGTGGTCTATCTCGGCCCGGTCGCGGTCCAGGACGACGGTGATCAGGTCAAAGCGGCAGGCAACCGGATCGCCGCGGTGGCGCGCCAGGAAGTGCCGGGCGGCCAATTCAATGCGGGCCCGCTGCCGTCGCCGGACGCGCTCCGCGGGGTCGGCCTGACTGCCACGCCGCGCCGTCTTTACCTCGACGAAAACCAGCTCGCCGGCGTCGCGGGCGACCACATCGATCTCGCCGCCGCGGACGCGGTAGCGCCGGGCCAGCACCTGGTAGCCCAGGCCAGTCAGGTAATCGGCGGCGACCTCTTCACCTTGCCGTCCCGGCGCCGTGAGGACCTCCCGACGGCGGCGATGGAGTTGCCTCAGCCCGGTCTGGGCCGCAGGCCCGAACACCAGCGCCGATTGGGTCACCTCAAGCGCCACCCGGTCAAGGTCGGCGGCGTCCGTGCAGGCCGCCAGGCGCCCGGCCATGGCCTCGACGGAAGTCGGCGGAAGAGACCGCAGCACCGGGGCAAAGGAGCGCCGGTGCAGGGGGCAGGGGCCCAGATCACGCAGCGCCCGCAAGTGAGCGGCACTGCCGTACCCTTTGTGCTGCGCGAATCCGTACCCCGGATAGATGCGGTCCAGATCGACCATCAGCCGATCCCGGTGAACCTTCGCCACCACTGAAGCAGCGGCGATGGTTTGACTGCGGCCGTCGCCGCCGATGAGGACAGTCTCAGGCCAGGGCGAATGAGGCCGCTGGTTCCCGTCCACCAGCACGTGCTCAGGCGACGGATCCAGGGCCGCCAGGGCCTGACGCATGGCCGCCAGGGTTGCCTGCAGGATGTTCAGGCGGTCGATATCGGCGGCCTCCACCACCCCCAGTCCCACGCCAAGGGCCACCTCCCCGACTGCGGCGGCCAGACGCTGGCGGCTGGGCGCGGTGAGTTTCTTCGAGTCGTCCAATCCCGGCAGGCGCTGCCCCGGCGGCAGCACCACCGCCGCTGCTACCACCGGGCCTGCCAGGCAACCCCGCCCCACCTCGTCGACACCGGCCAGACGCTGCACGCCGCGGCCCCAGAAACGCTGCTCGAACTGAAGTAGCTGGTCGGTGCGGTCGGCGCGGCGCCGGGTCTCGGCCTGCCGACGGCTGCGTTCGGCCACCAGCGCCCGCACGCCTCGCCGGGGGTCCTGTTCCAGCAGGGCCCAGACCGGATCGCCGTCAACCAGGGACGTGGCCAGCAGGGCCACTTGGGCCACGGTCAGCCGGGCGAGAGCACCGGCGTCGACCACGCCGGCCGCGTGCGAACAAGGTGGCGTACCAGACGTCGGTTGGTTTGACATGGGCGCGGCTGCCTCGGTATCTTGGCGTGCTGGTGTTGTCACGTCCTCCGACAAGGAGTCCGCACATGAAAACTGTCCTCTCCACGCTCCTGGTGCTGGCCCTGGTGGCCCAACCCCTGGCCGCGGTGGCCGAGGGGGCTCCCATCGCCGGACCTGACACCCGCATCACGCTCAAGGACGGGACCCTGGTAGAGGGAACACTGGTCAACCGCAGCAAGGACCTGCTGATCCTGCGCGTCAATCGCGAGATCTTCACCTTCGAACTGACGAACATCGACAAGATCGTCACCGTCGACACGCTGGGCGCTGGCGCCCGCACGATCACGGTGCGCGAGTTCCCTTACATCAGCGCCCTCGGCGGGACAGTCGCCTTCAGCCTGCTGTCCTGGCTGCAGTTCGATCGCGCCGGGAACAAAGAAGACGACGCCCGCCAGAACGAGGAGTTCGCCCCCAACGCGCCGGACGAGCAGGCCCTGTTGGCGCAGGCCCGCAAGCTGCGCGATCAGGCCGACACGGCCAGGCTGCTGGGCTGGGGCGGGGCGTTGCTGGCAGCGGGCAGCCTGGGGGTGGCCCTGATCCCCCGCAAAGTTGAGCGGCGCGTTTTCCCGGAGCTGTCGGTCTCCGGTCGCGAGCCCGCGGTGCGCCTGGTTCTGGTGCAGCGCTTCTGACCCATCCGACGCCGCTGCGGCGGTGCTCAGGGCCGCGGGCGCCGCCGCAGCAGGGCCAGTTGCCGCGCCAGAACGTCCAGTTTCATGTTCTGCAGCCGCACCAGGTCGGCGTAGACCCGTTCGCGCTCGTCCTGCATGGCCAGGGCGGTCCGCAGGCTGTCCAGGTGGCCGAGCAGTTCCTCGAGGTGCTGGTCTTCGGTGCGGGCCCCTTTGGCCACTGCAGCGCCACCCAGGAACGCCTCGGTGCTCTGCCGCAACTCAGCTCGTTTGGCTTCGATCTGCCGATCGAGTTCTTCTTCCGCACCGCGGTCCACGGCGGGCGCACGAGCGGCGGTCTGGCGCATGGTCTGGGCAAAGCGTCCCCGGCCGGCCGGCGCCGTCGTCCCGGTGTCCGGTTCCTGATCTTCGGCCGATGGACGTCGGCGGAGCAGCAGGAACAACACCAGAGCCAGCACCGCGGCAGCCCCGCCGCCGGCGGCGATCATGGCCCACGGAACCCGGCCTGCGGTTCTGCGTACCCCTGGCTCTGACTCATTGGCCAGGCTCGCCTCGGCTTTGGTGCCGGGCTCGGCGTCGGCCCAGTCCTCGCCACGGAACAGCGCCTGGTATTTGGCCGCGCTGTCGCCGCGCCCCTCAGCGGTGTACACTTCCGACAGCTCGCGGAACAGATCGCGTCGGTTGCGGCCCTGATTGAGCGCCAAGATGCGGTACAGCTTGCGCAGCGCCTGCTCATTCTGCCCGAGCTGACGATGGGCTTTCTCGGCATTGAAGAGGGCGTTCAGGTTCTGCGGATCCTGGGCGAGGACCGCCTCGAAGCTGCCGAGAGCGGCCTCGTAGTTGCCGGCAATGGCCTGCTGCAGCCCCTCGGCATAGAGGTTGGCCCGCACGGCGGCCGTGTCGTTGCCGGTGGCCAACGGGCCTGTCGCCCCGGCGGCCCCGTCAGCGCGCCCGGCCGTCGGGGCGGGGTCGGCGCGGTCGCCCCCCGGCGTGGGCCGGGGACGACTGGCCGGCGCGAACGAGACCGTCTTTGGCTTGGCCAGGCCGGCCGCCAGCCACCCATGGTTGCCGTCGGCCAGACTGACTTCGATCCAGTTGCCGCGCTGGCTCAGTTTGAGGACCACATCGCCGGCGGCTACCGCCGCCACCACTTCGGCACCGGTGTTGCCGGCTGATCTGACCCGACCCGCAGCGGTGGTGACGACCCACTGTTCCGCCACCAGATCAGCCTTCAGCCATCCCTCCTGCCCATCGGCAGTGCGGACGCTGCGCCATTCACCCCGCTGGTCCACGAGTTCCACCTCGTCGCCCTGCTGCAAAGTGGCAACTCGCTCTGCCTGCGCTGAGGGTTCGGCCCGCACATTGGCCTGGGGGCGGTTGACCTGCAGCGCGGTGCCGGCCCAAAGGGGTGTGGCCAACAGCACCAGCAGGAGCAGCGTGCGCCGCACCAGGGGCTCAGCCACGGGGACCCCTCCGCTGCAGGTGCCCCACCAAAGCCCGCAGGCCCAGCAGGTAGCTGTCCAGCCCGAAGCCGCAGATCTGGCCCACACACACCGGGGCGATCACCGAGACGTGCCGGAACTCCTCGCGGGCGTGCACATTGCTCAGGTGGACCTCAACCGCGGGCAGGGCCACGCCGGCGATCGCGTCGCGCAGCGCGATGCTGTAGTGGGTAAGTGCGCCTGGGTTGATCAGCAGGCCATCGGCCCATGGCGCCGCGCTCTGGATGGCATCCACCAGGGCCCCTTCGTGGTTCGACTGGAGGGACCGGATCTCCACCTCAAGGCAGGCGGCCTGCGTCGACAGGGCGCTGTCAACGTCGGCCAGGGTGTCACGCCCGTACACAGCCGGTTCACGCTGTCCCAGCAGGTTCAGGTTGGGTCCGTGGAGGACCTGTATGCGATATCCCACGTTGCCCCCTTCCGCAGGTCTGCGGGCGCGCTCACGACGCGCAGCGCAGTGACTCGTAGGCTTCGTGCAGCACCAGCGCCGCCAGCACCAGGCAGGCCGTTTCGGCGCGTAGGGTAGTCCAACCCCAGGAGAAACATTCCACGCCCGCCCGAACCGCCTGCTCCTCTTCCGCCGGCGAGAAACCTCCTTCAGGTCCGATCAGCAGCAGGTACGAATGGCTGACTCGCGCGCCGATCACGTGGCGCACGCTGCCGAACCGCGCTCCGGGAACCGCCATCACTCCGCGATCCCACGTCGTGCCGCGGCCCGCCAGGACAGTGCTCAACCGGGTTGGGGCAGCCAGCTCAGGCAACCGAGCCCGGCCGCACTGCTTGGCCGCCGCCCGCGCCACGCGCTGCCAACGCTCCAGTCGATCCGCCGCTGGCGCGGCCACACTGCGATCGGCGATCACGGGGACGATGGCGTCGACCCCCAGTTCCGTGGCCTTCTCGATAACCTGATCGAAGCGCGGCCCGCGGATCACGGCCGCAGCCAGGCACAGGGTGACGCCCGCGCCGCTGGTTTCGGTACCCGATGACCGCACGCGGCAGATCACCTCACCGGGAGCGATCCGCGTCACTTCGCCTCGATACCACCGCCCCTGACCATCGACCACGTCTACGGCGTCACCCACATCGACGCGTCGCACATGGGTCAGGTGGTGCGCCTCAGCGCCGCGCAGCGTGAGCTGATCCGCGACGACATCCTGCGGCTGCACCAGGAAAGACGCCATCAGGTCTCCTTTGGCGGCCGCGTCACGCCGTCAGCCGGCAGCCGCCAGGCCCGCCCAACCCGCCCGGTTGCACACCCGGCGTACCCCCCAACCCGCGCCGGTCAGCAGGGCACCAAAACCGCCGATCTCGTCATCGGTAAGGCCTGCGAAGAGGGCCAGTCCACCAGGCGCCAGACGGCGGCGCACCGGCTCGACCAGGGGCTCGAGAATGCCGCTCTGAAGATTGGCCACAATCAGGTCAAAGGGCTCGGCGCCAGCCCGGTCAAGCCCGCCACACAGGGCCACGCCAACCGCGGCCGGGACGCCGTTGGCCAGCAGGTTCGCCGCGGCCTCCGCCACCGCGACCGGGTCAGTGTCCAGCGCCACGACATGGGCCGCGCCCAGGGCCACGGCCGCGATGGCCAGCACCCCGCTGCCCGTGCCCAGGTCGAGACAACGGCTGGCCGGCCGCACGAACTCCTCGAGCAACTGCAGCGATACCTGGGTCGAGGCATGCAGCCCGGTACCGAACGCCTGGCGCGGCTCGATAGCAATGGCGATCTGGCCCGGACGGACCGCGAAGGGAACTGACGGGGGATGGACAACGATGCGGTCCGTGGCGGCAATCGGGTGCAGCGACTGCTGCCAATCAGCGGCCCAGTCACGGTCATCCAACTCGCCGGCCGCGGGCGCCGGCCATTGGGGACCGAGGGCGGTCAGGCGCGGGCCCAAACTCTGGAGCGCCGCGCGCGCGGCGATCGGGTCGGCGAAATACAGCGTCAGCCTGACCGCTTCGCCTTCCTCGACCTGCCAACCGCAACTGTCCGTCTGGGCGCACCAGCCAGTGGCTTCGTCGGCGCGGTCGGCCGGTACCGTGAAGGTGATCCACGGCCAACGGCGGGTATCAGAGCTGGCATCGTTCACAGCGCAAAGATAGGTCGGACGACGGCGAACGTCCACCGCCGGGACCACCGACAGCTCAGCCGGGCTGGTTGTCGCGGCGCAGCTGGGTCAGCAGAACCTGGGCCAGGTCGGCAAAGCAGCGGGCAGCTGGTGATGCCGGCGCCGCCACGACGACGGGTTGCCCTTCATCTCCGCCGCGCCGGATGCCGGCCTCCAGGGGCAGCTCACCCAAGAAGGGGAGCCCCAGGCGCGCCGCGGCGTCCCGACCGCCACCGTGGCCGAAGACCTCGTGCCGCGTCTGGCAGTGAGGGCAGAGGTAGTAGCTCATGTTCTCGATGATGCCCAGTATGTCGACCTCGACTTTGTCGAACAGGGCAATGCCACGCTCCACATCTTGCAGGGCCACGTCCTGGGGCGTGGTCACCATCACCGCGCCGGCCAACGGCACCGCCTGGCAGAGGCTGAGCGGAATGTCGCCGGTGCCCGGCGGCAGATCCACTAGCAGCAGGTCGAGGCGGCCCCAGTCAACCTGGCGGAGGAACTGCTGCAGCGCCTGAGCGAGAAGCGGGCCGCGCCAGATGACCGGTGCCTGTCGTTCGGTCAGGAAACCCATTGACATCAGGGCCAAGCCTTGGTGCATCACCGGCAGCAGACGGCCGTCGGGCCCAGCCGCCGGTTCGCGATGCACGCCGAGCATGAGCGGGATACTGGGCCCGTACAGGTCGGCGTCGAGCAGCCCCACCCGCAGTCCGCCGGCCGCCAGAGCCAACGCCAGGTTGACGCTGACCGTGGACTTGCCCACGCCGCCCTTGGCGCTGGCCACGGCCAGGGTCTGGTCCACGCCGCTGAGCACCGACGCGGTGTCGGTCCCGACATTCGCTGTCTGCACTGCCACGCCCCCTGCCCGCCGGGTCAACCGGTGGAATCGGTGAAAGCCTGCCGGATCTTCTCGAACACGCTCTTGCCTTCCGACGCCGCACGCTTCTTCTCCAGGTTGCCCAACTCCTCAAAGAGCTCCCGCTCGCGGCCGCCAAGATCCTGCGGGGTCCATACGACGGTCTGCACCAGCTGGTCGCCCACGCCACGGCCGTCGACGTCCGGAATGCCCTTGCCCCGCAGGCGGAACACGCGCCCGGACTGCGTCCCTGGCGGCACCTTCATGCGGGCCTTGCCGGTCAAGGTCGGCACTTGGATCTCATCGCCGAGGGCGGCCTGGGTGAAACTGATGGGCAAACGGTAGATCACATCGTTGCCGTCACGCGCGAACTGCTCGTGCTCCTTCTCCTCGATGAAGACCAGGCAGTCGCCAGCCGGCCCGCCACGCGGTCCCACTTCGCCGTGACCGCGCAGAGGTATGTAGTTGCCGGATCGGACGCCCGGGGGGATGCGCACGCTGACGGTGGCCTGTCCACGCACGCGCCCTTCGCCACGGCAGGCCTCGCAGGGTTTGGTGATCCGGCTGCCTTCGCCGTCGCAGGCTGGGCAGGCAGTGACCGTCACCGTCTGACCGAAGAAGGAACGGGCCACCTGCTGCACCTGCCCGGCGCCCCCGCAGGTCGAGCAGGTCTCCTTGGTGGCGCCGGCCGCGGCACCGCTGCCGCCGCAGGCCTCGCACCGCTGCAGCCGGTTGAGGTTGATCTTCTTCTCCACGCCCGCGGCGATCTCTTCCAGGGTCAGAGCCAGGGCAATCTTCAGGTCGCGCCCGGCAGGCGGCCCGGCCGTACGACGCCGCGCCCGCCGCCCGCCGCCGCCGAAGAAGCTGCCGAACAGATCGCCGAAGATATCTTCGAAATCCGTGGCGTGGGTGAAGTCGGACCACTGGAAACCGCCGCTGCCGAAACGGCCATCCAGGCCGGAATGGCCGAAGCGGTCGTACGTGGCCCGCTTCTCGGCATCGACCAGGACCTCGTACGCCTCGGAAGCTTCTTTGAAGTGCTCCTCGGCCTGGGGATTGTCCGGGTTGCGGTCAGGGTGGTGTTTGAGCGCCAATTTGCGGTACGCAGCCTTGATGTCGGCTTCACTGGCGTCCCGCGCTACCCCCAGAACTTCGTAGTAGTCCCTTTTCGCCATCGTCCCCTGCGCCGGTTCCCCAGCGTCACTCCATCGGTTTGCTGACCACCACCCGCGCGGGCCTGATTACCTTGCCATTGAGCGTGTACCCCTGGTCCATCTGGTCGATCACGGTGCCCGGAGGGTGGTCGTTGGTTGGCACCTCGAGCAGCGCTTCGTGGACGTTCGGGTCGAAGGGCCGGCCGACGGCGGCCACCTCTTCCAGACCGAAACCACGCAGCGCCTCGCGGAATTGCCCGACGATAAGCTCCACGCCCCGACGGACCGCCGCAGCGTCCTCGGTCTGCTGAGCCTGGGCTCGCGTCAGGTTATCGAGCACGGGCGCCAGCCGCAGCAGCGTCTCGCGCAGCACCTCTTCGCGGGTCTCGCTCCGCACCTTGGCGGTGCGCTTGCGGAGATTGTCCAACTCGGCCGCGGCCCGCAGGAAGCGGTCGTAGTTGGCTGCGGCCTCATCCCTCGCCGCCGCCAGTTGCGTCGCCAGATCGGGCGGCTCTTCACTGCCCTCGGTGGGACCTTCGCCAGGCACGGCCTCGCCCGCTGTCGGCGCCATGCCATCCCCAAGGGCTTCCCGGGCTTCCTCTGCGGCGCCCAACGCCGCTTCGTCCGCTACCTGCCTCGCCTGCTCTTCGGTAAGTCCTGCCATATCCCTCAGAACCGGGCCTCCTCTGCCCGTCGGGTTTGCGCGGCCTGCTGCCGCCTCAGGCCGCCCACGACGCCGCCTGCGAAGCGGCGCGGTTAACGAGGTTGACGACGCGGCCATAGGGCATGCGCATGGGGCCGATGACGCCGACGACCCCCACCCGGCCCGCCAGGTCGCAACTGGCCGTCACCATGCTGCAGTGCCTGACCGCCGGCGAAACATCGCCCAGCCCCACGGTCACCATCACGCCGCGGCGGTCGCGCATCAGCGAGGCCAACACCTCGCGCGACTCGAGCAGCTGGACCAGGTCGGCCAACAGGACCGGGTCCTGGAACTCGGGCTGACGGCACAGATGACCGGTTCCGGCTACGTGCAGTTCGGTCTCCCCGGGGCCGCTCAGGCCGGCGATACCATCGGTCACGGCTTGGACCAGTTGCGGATCCCCTGGCGCCCCGGCCAGGCGTTGCCGCCCGCTGCGCCGGGTTTCGGCCAGGGTCAGGCCGTGGAGCCGCTCATTGAGGGCCGCCGCCAGGGCCTCCAGGTCGCTGTTCGTCGCCACCGCGTCGGAGGCGATGGCAAGGCTATGCACGGCGCCGCCGGTGATGGTGACCACCAGCAGCAGGCGGCCACTGGACAGCCGCACAAGCTCGAGGCGTTGGAGCACGCCGGCGGCAAAGCGCGGCGCCAGGACCAGACCGAGTTGGTGGGTCACCTCGCCGATGGCCTGAGCCAACTGCCCGAGCAAACGCTCGCAGTCGCCCTCGCCGAAGGGCCCAGTGGCGGGTCCGGGCAGATTCTCCGCCGCGGCCGCATCGGCAGCGAAGCCGTCGTCCCGGAACCGATCGGCCACATAGGCCCGATAACCCATCGCCGTCGGCACCCGCCCGGCCGAGGTGTGCGGTTGGCGCAGGTACCCGGCCTCGTCGAGGCGAAGGAGCACGGCCCGGATGGTCGCCGGGCTGAGCCCCCACGCCTGGCGCCGCGTCAACCATTCTGATCCCACGGGCGCGCCTGTGTCCACGTGCGCATCAACCACAGCGCGCAGAACCGCAGACTCGCGCTCCGAAAGCCCCGGGATGCGCTGTGCCATGGGAAACCTCGGCGCCGCCGGCCGGCCGGAGAGCATTCCCCGCCGCCGTCGGCGAGCTATCTTGGAGTAATAATCAGCGGTAACGGCATGCTGTCAAGCGGTGGCGGCCCCGGACGGAGCCGGGGGCGCGCCAGGCGCTCACAGCGCCGGCAGGTCGCTTGCCAACGCCGCCGCCGCCGTCGGCGCCACGGTCAGGCCGGCTGCCTGGCGTGCCAGCAACGCCGCGCCGAGGACCGGGGGCAGCAGCGGCGGACGCCAACGGAGGCCCGGCAACCGCGCGCCGGCCGCTGCGGCCAGAGCCGGCCACAGGGATTCCCGTTCCTGCATCAGGCCGCCGGTGCCGGACAATTCGGCGACCGGGCCCAAGCGCAGACGAACTGCCGCCGCTGCCACCTGCAGACCCAAGGCGCCGCCGGCCGCCCGCACGAGGCCGCCCGCCACCACGTCACCGCGGCGCGCCGCCGCGAAGACAACCGGCGCCAGCGCGGCGATGCGATCGCGGCCGACGGGGCCGCGGTACACGGCGGGAATGACGCTGTCCCAATCGCCCATGGCCAGCGCCGCCGGCAATTCGCGTTCCAGACAGGTGGCGGGCCCCCACCCGTCACGGGCCCGCAGCGCCGCACGCAGTCCACCCAGACCGACTCCGTAGCCGCTGCCCTGGTCGCCGAGCAGCGGACCGTAGCCACCAACCCGGACCGTGGCGCCGTCGGCGTTCTTGCCCATGACGATGGAGCCCGTGCCGGCGATGGCGATCAAACCCGGCGCCCCGCCATGGGCGCCCTCCAGGGCAGCCCGGGCGTCGCTGACGGCCTGTACCTGGTCGGCCCAACCGCGCCGGCGCGCCAGCGCCAGCACGGCCTGACACTCGGCCGGGCGCCCCACGCCGGCCAGTGCCAGGCACAGGCTCCTGGATGACGCTGGGGCCGGGGGCAGGGCCGCCAGTAACTCGTCGACAAGCCGCGACAGACCCTCGTCGCCCAGGGCCTGGTAGTTCCCGGGTCCGGCGAAGGCCCACCCTTGCACGGTCCCGTCATGCGCCAGGGCCACGGCGCGCGTGCGCGTGCCCCCACCATCAACGCCAATGCCCTGCATAGTGGCCCGCCTCTGCTGACGGGGGTCCGCGCGAGCCGGACTGAGGTACACACCAAAAAGGGGGCGAAGGAGATCATCGCCCCCACGACTGCCCTGATCCGCGCCCACCGCCCTGAGTTGGCCCCAGACAGCGCCCCGCAGGCCGGCCGGTACCCGGACGCGGCCCGCCTCCAGCTCAGGCCAGGCTGTCCAAGACCCGACTGGCCGTCTCCTGCCGAGCGGCCGGAGTGTCATAGAAACCTGCGCCAACACGCTCACGGGATGCCGACACGCGTTCCTGACGCACTTCGGGGACAGCGTCAAGCTGCTGACGTGCCACGAGCACCTGGCCGGCATCGCGCACCGTCTGGTCCATGGTGCCCGATGCCAGGACCGCGTCCGCGACTTGCTGCCGCACGGCCGGGTTGTCGTAGTAGCCCTGGTTCACCCGCTCGCGGATCTGAGCCAGACGCGGATTGGGCTCGACCTCGGCCGCATTGGCCAGGGCCGACAGCCCCGCCACGTCCTGGGCGCCCTTCGACAATTCCACCACATCGCCCGCTTCGCGGGCCTGCCGGCTGCTGCGCACCGTCGTGGTGCGAGCCGACGATGGCTGTACCCGGGGGCGCTCTGATAACCCGTCGATGCGCATGGGAGATCGCCCTTCGCTCAGGTGGTACCCCACTTCCTACTTACTCTATCGGCAGCCACAGGGGAATCTTGAGCCCTGCCGTCGACACCCGGCCCCGCGGCCGACCAATATACCCAGGTCGGCCCCGCGCGACAACCATCGGCCCCGGCTGGTCACCAACGACCTGACGCTCAGCGGGTCTGGTCGAAGAGACGTGCCGGCGAAGGTGGCGGGGCCGGTGCCGGGTAGTGGCCGCGGCCCTGGCCCAGGCGACGCAGTTCGGCAGCCGTGCGGTCGCGCAACTGCACGGCCAGTTGCTGGTTCCGCTGCCGCAACTCCTGCAGCTCCAGCAGGACCCGTTCAAGGCGCTGCAGCCCGGCGACCACCTCGGCGCGGCTGCGGTCCAGGCTCGCCAGCGCCGGCTCGCGCAAGCGCGTGCGGGTCATCAGCTGATGGAGGCGCACAAACGCCCGATCGACGGCCGCCATGTCTTCGCGGACCAGGTCGTCGGTCTGGGTACGGCCCAACGTCAGCATCTCTTCGTAGTCACGCTGCTGCTCCGCCAGCAGCCCGGCTGCTTCACTCGCCATGTGGCTGCTTTCAGCCCGTCAGGGCCAGGCTCTGGCCGCCCGTCGAGGCCGCGGCGCTCTGGGGTTCGCCCGCCACCACCTGCTCCCAGGCTTCGAGGAGGTTGCCCATCAGACCGATCACCTCTTCGACCGCCTTGGGGTCGATACGGATATTGGCCTCCACGAGGCGTCGGTACGAGTACAAGTACAGTCGTTGGAGGTTCCGCGCCAGCTCGTTGCCGGAATCGAGCATCTGCTGGTCGATGGCATACAGCAACTCGAGCACAATATCCTGCGCCCTGATCAGGCAGTCGCCCTTCGCCTCCATGTCGCGCCGTTCCATGGCCAGGATGGCTTTGCGCATGAAGCGTATGGCCCCCTGGTACAACAGGACAATAAGCTTGCCCTTGGTCGCGGTCTGGATCTGCACCTGGCTGTACTGGCTTGACCTGGCTGGTATCATCCCCTCACCTCGAAAGCGCCGCGGGCCCCGCGGCAACGGCCTTTACCGTCGCCGCCGGCCGCCTCAGCCCTTGGTCGACGACGACGAACCACTCAACTGACTGGTAAGGTAGTTGCCCTGGGATTGGAGCGTTGACACGGTCTTCTCCAGAGCTGAAAACTTGCTGACCAACATGGACTTGTACTTGGTAGCCCGGCTCTCCAGGCTGGTGATCTGGCCACTGATCTCGGAGATCGTGTCATCGATGGCAGTGACCCGTTTGGTCAGCGACCCGGTGAAGGTGTCCGTAATCGAGGTCAGCATGTCACTAAGCTGCCGGGCGACGCCAAAGACCAGGTTGACCTGGCCCCGCTCCGATCCACCGGCCGCCAATTCCTCGGGCGTCACGTCAACGCGTGTCGACAGGCCAGCCACGTTGTCGCTTTCCAGACTGCCCGTGAGGATGCGCCCGAAGCCCTGGGCCGACTGGCCGCCCAGGGTGCCCGCCACGTCCGTACCCTGGTAGTCACCCGCTGCCAGGCCCAACGCCGCCGGCGCCTCGGTGATGGTGAAGCCGTTGCGCGTTCCGTACCCCGCGTGCTGCAGCTCAAGGTGGTTATCGCTGTTGGTGGCCGTCAACTCAAAGCCCATGCGGCCTTCGGTCTGCACGTCGAGGCTGCCGAAATTGAGCGTTCCCCCACCTTCGTTCTGCTCTATCAGGGTCACCGCCAGCCGGCTCGCGCCCACTTGGTCGTCGATGACCGTCAAACGGCCGCTGCTATCCATGGAGGCGCTCACGTTGCCGTCAAAGGTACTGCGGATACGCGCCAGCAGATCCGCAACCTTGGTGGTCGCCGGGTCGCCCATGGTGAAGACGCTGGACACATTGCTGCCGTCGTGGGTTACGCCACTGATGCGGATGGTGTCTCCCGAGCGGACCCCGGCGCCGAAGATATCGGCGAAGGCGGTGGTTTCCGCCACCGGTGTGGTGCCATCGGTAGTATTGACCAGGTCGGCCCGCCGCACCTCGGCCACATCGCTGCCGACCTCGTCGTTGATACGAGCGACGACCTGGTCCAGGGTCAAGCCAGCCGCCAGCTCAATGCGCGCTACCTGCCCGGTGGCACGGTCAGTCACCCCCAGGTACTGGGTCTGGTCCAGGGTGCCGGTGAATTCCTGGGTGCCCGTCAGCCGGGCCCGACTGGCGGCGGCGGTCACCGAGACCGCGTATGTACCCGCTCGCGTGCGCGTGTTGCTCGAGACATACGAGATCTGGTTGTCCGTGGTCGACCCCTCGGCGACGAACAACCGCCGGACCTCGTCCAGATTGCTGGTCAGGGCCGTGTCGAGGGCATCCTCATCGATGTTGAGCACCCCCTCCCGGTCGAAGCTTATGCCGACCAGGACCAAGGCATTGAAACCCTCCTTCAGCCCGCTGATTTCGCCGGTGAGTGCCGTCCGGAGTTGTGACTGCACCGCCATCACCGTGGAGTCGCCCGAGAGCGGACCGCCCTTCTGGGTCTTCTCGTCCACGGCGAATTGCTGGCTGATCAGGGACATGGAAGCGTTGAAGTCCTTGACGAAGGCCTGGATGTTTTCCTTGACCGCGGTGGTGTCATCACGCGTGATGGTGACATTGACCACCTCACCCTCTCCGGCCTTGGCCAGATCCAGGGTGACGCCCTGCACCGCGTCACTGACCGTGTTGGTCGACCGCGTCAGCGTGATTCCGTTGATGCGCAGGCTGGCATCCTGTCCTGCCTGGAGTTCCGAAGACCGGGCATCCACCCCACGGGTGGTAACCGCCATCGTGCCCAAGTTCAGGGCCCCGCCGCCTTCGTTCTGTGCCGTCAGCTGCACGGCCAGCTGGCTGGCACCGGCCTGCGTGTCGCGCACCGCGATGCGACCCGAGGCGTCCACGGACGCCAGCACATTGCCCCCGAAGGTCTGTTCGATGGAGTTGAGCAGGCTCTGGACCTTGAGGTTGGTGCCGGTGATGGCGAAGGCGGCGGTGACCATCTCGCCCTGGTGGTTGGTCCCCGAGATGGTGATGGTGTCGCCGGCTTTGACCCCGGCCCCCTCGATCTCGCCCAAGCGCGTCTCGGCCGACAGGGCTTGCGGCGCACCCAGCACGCCCAAGGCCTGGAGCACACCGCCGTCGTCGACCAGGTCCGTGGTGCCGTTGATCTCCAGCTGGAAACTGCCCGGGCCCGAGGCCGTCACCGCCGCGCTGACGCCCGTAGGGCTGGCCGCGTTGATCTTGTCGGCAATAGCGGTCAGCGAGTCCGCGTTCAGGTCGAGCGACACGGTGCGGTCGCCGATGCGGACCAGACCTGTAGCCGTCGAACCCAACAGGGCCCCGACCGCATCCGTATCGCTGGCGAGCGAAGCACTGGCCGCGCCATCGGCCAGCGGGTTCAGAACCGCGCCCTTCTGCTTGAGCGCGGCATTGCTGGTTAGCGTCTGCGCGACGCTCTCGAAGGCGTTGTTCGAGGCGGTCAGCACCCCCAGCGACTCCAGCACATTGCCGCTGTCAACGAAGTCCGCCGTACCATCGATTTTCAGCCGGAAGGACCGATTGCCGTCGGCATCGGTTGTCGAGGTGATGGCCGTGCTGACGCCAGCGGGAGCGGCGGCGCTGATCTTGGCCTGTATGGCCGCCAGCGAGTCGGTGGCCAGGTCAATGGCGATGGCTTGTCCGCCGATACTGACTGAACCGGCCGGGGCCGACCCCAACCGCATCAGCGACCCCAGCGCGGTGGTCGTACTGGCGTACGCATCGCTCTGCGCCCCGGTGACAATGCCGTCGACCAGGGCACCATTGCCGTCCACCAGACCCAGGTTCTGCAGCACGCCATTGTCGTCCACCAGATTGGTGGTGCCGCGGATTTCCAGGCGGTGCCGCGTCAGCCCGCTTTCCTGGTACTCGGCCACGGCCACGCTGACGCCGTCGGGAGCCGCAGCAGCGATCTTGTCGCGGATCGCCGTCAGCGAGTCAGTGGCCAGATCCAGGGCTACCTCCCGGTCGCCGATGGTTACGGTTCCAGTTGGCGACTGAGACAGTCCCAGCAGCGTGCCCACCGCCTGGTCGGCGGCCAGGAAGCCCTCGCTCCGGGCCCCGTTGGTGAACGCCGTCTTGACGGTCGTCACCGATGAGGTGAACCCCAGCCCCTGCAACAGGTTGCTGCTGCTGGCGTCCTTCAGGTCGAAGCCTGCAGCCCCAACGGTGTCGGCGGTGAGGATGAGGCGATTGTCAGTGGTGGCCACGGACAGGATCTGGGCCGAGATCCCCAACCCCGAGTTATTGATGCGGTCGCGCAGATCCACCAGGCTATCGGTGGCCTTGACCTCGAGACCCTTACCGTTGACGACCATCTCGCCGGTCAGCCCCAGGGCGCCGGACAGGCTCGAGAACGATCGCGACGACAACCGCCGGGCCTGCGCCAGGGACAGCACCTCGACACTGAGCCCGCCGGCGGCAGCGTCGTTGGTGGCCGTGACGGCGACGCGGGAGGTGTCGCTGGATTGCGCCTTGACGATGGAGAAGGTGCTCGAATCGGCCAGCTTGCCAACCGACGACTTGAGCGTCAGCAGGCTCGAGCTGATCGACTTGACGATGCCCTTCTGGGTCTCCAGCGTCGTCTGGCGAGTCTTCAGCGCGGTGATCGGTGAGCGCTTGAGGGAGACAAGCTGGGAGATGATGCTCTGGGTGTCGAGGCCAGAACCCAACCCCGAGAAGCTGATGCCGCTGGTCGTCGACATAGTCAACTCCCTGCCTGCCCGCTCTCGCGGGCGCCTCTGCCCGTATCGGGTCCGGGGTCGACCCGTTCGCGGCAGTAGGCGCCCGCGATCGGCGGTCAGGCCCGCTCGTTGACCAACAACCCGATGATTTTCTCGACGCTGACGCTGGCGTCGAGCACCTGCTGCGGCGGCACCTGCTTGACTACCTCGCCGGTGTCGCCGTCGGTGATGCGGACTACCAGCAGACCCGTAGCGTCGTCCACTGATACGTGGTAACTGCCGTCCAGCTGCTGCAGGGTCTGGTTCACCTCATCGACCCGGGCCAGCAGCTGTTCGCGGCCCATGCTCATTTGACCGTCAGTCGGCGTCACCCCCGCCGCCTGGTTGCCGATCCCGGGCGATGCGATCCCCGGCGACGTCGCAGAAGCCAAAGCAGTGGGGGCTGCCGGCTGATCTGCGCCAGTCTGCCTGGGTCGAACCGCCACGGTCTGCACCAGTGGCGTCGATGGCCCGACCGGCCCGCTCAATGTACTCAAACCCGTGTCCATACTCCCTCACTTCTCCCGCAAGACCTGAGGCGAGTCACCTCCCGGCCGGCGGCCCGCGATGGGCGCCAGTGCCGCGAGGCAGCGCTGCTCGCGCAACGCCGCCTCGGCTCAGAATCTCGACCGCGGCCTGACCGCGCGCGAAGGGTTACTGCAGCAGGGACAGTGCGTTCTGCGGCAGCACGTTGGCTTGGGCCAACATGGCCGTCGCAGCCTGCGACAGGATCTGCGCGCGGGTGAACGAGGTCACCTCCGTGGCGATGTCGGCGTCGCTGATCGACGCTTCCGAAGCCTGGACATTCTCGATCTCGTTCTCGGTGTAAGCCATGGAGAAGGACAACCGGTTCTGGAACGCACCCAGGTCACCACGCTGCTGCGAGACCGTGGTGATGGCCTGGTCAATCTGCCCGATCGCGGTCCGGGCCGTGGAAATGGTCGCGACCGAGGTCGTGTTGAGGTTGAGATTGGCGCCCGAGGAGCGCATGTCCAGAATGCTGACCTCGATGCGGTTGAAAGCACTGTTGGTGGCGCCGACCTGGAACGAACCGCCCGTGCCGCCCTCGACGATGATGCTCTGGCCATTGAGGCTGCCGTCGGTATAGGCGCCGGTGGCTTTGGAGACGCCGGACCCGGCCAGCGTAACCTGCACGCCGAGCCGGTCGAAGTTGGCGACCACCTGGGTCCCGGTAGCAACCGCCGAACCATCGAGAATGGTACCGACGCTGATCGTCTGGGTCACGGTGCCGTTACCCAGGGTGATCTCACTGTCGCTGCCATTGTCCACAAAGGTGTACGTACCGGTGGAGGCACCGGTGATCTTGATGTCAGTAACGCCGCTGGTGTTGCTGGCGGTTACCGCCGTCGAGGTGGTGCTGACAGTGTTGCCATACCCGGTCAGCAGCGTCTCGCTGTTGTACGTCGTGGCCTGGGCGATGCGGTCGAGTTCGGTCGCGATCTGGCTGTACTCGGCCTGGATCGATTCACGGTTGGAGACGTTGACCGTGCTCGACCCGGACTGCACGGCCAGTTCGCGCATGCGCACCAGCATGCTGTTGATCTCGTTGAGCGAACCCTCGGCCACTTGGATCAGGTTGGACGCCTGCTCGGCGTTCTGCACGCTGACCTTCAGGCCCGAAATCTCGGCCCGCATGCCCTCGCGCACGGACAGACCGGCTGCGTCGTCGGCAGCCCGGTTGACCCGCAGACCTGACGACAGGCGCTCGAGTTGCTGGTTGAGCACCTTGTTGTTCTGATTCAGGTGCCGCCGGGCACTGACCGCGGCGATGTTGTTGTTCACTCTGAGCGGCATTGAGTCGAACCTCCTTGTTGGTCTCTCGCGTTTTGGCATCCTTGCCAGTGGCGCGCGTCCCGTTCCCCAACAGGACGGCTGTACCCGGTCGAAGATACTACCGAACCGCTTCTGCGGCTCGCCCCAGTGCCACCTCCTTTTCAGGCTGGATGGAATGGCCCCATCGCGGACGGAATGGCTCTTGTCTGTTCTTATCGGCATGCAGCGATGCCAGCTTTAGCGCGTCGCGGTCCGGTCCCCCTTGGCCGGAGGGACCGGACCCGCGCTGCCGGCATCCGTAGGCGGCTTGGCCTAGTCACGCCCGTCGTCTGCTGCTTATATCGGCCGCTCCTGCATCAGCTTGAGCCAGGTTCCGCCGCCGGCGCTGCTCACTTGAGCAGCGACAGGGCTGCCTGAGGTTGGGTATTGGCCTGCGCCAGCATGGCGCTGGAGGCCTGACTGAGTATCTGGGCCCGCGTCAGCTCGCTGACCTCGACCGCCACATCAGCGTCGCGCAGGGTTGACTCCGACTGGGTGGCGTTCTCGATCGAGTTGTCGGTGAAGTTGATCGTGTGCTGCAACCGGTTGATGATGCTGCCCAGCTGGCCTCGCTGGTTGGAGACCCGTTCGATGGCCTGATCGATCTGGGCGATCGAACTGCGGGCGCCGGCCTGAGTTCCCAGGGAGACGGTGTTCAGATTGAGCGTCAGGCCGCTGGCGCGCATATCACCCATGTTAACCTCGACCCGGTCGGCGGCCAGATCACGGGCCCCCACCTGGAACGAGCCCCCGATGCCAGCGTTGACCACCACGGTCCGGCCGTCGAGGTCGCCGTCGGTGTAGCTGCCCGCCGCCCCGTCCACCGCCGGCCCCGCCACCGTGACCTGTATGCCCAGCCGGTCGAAGTTCAGCACGGCCGTGGTGCCAGTAGCCACCTGGTTGCCGTCCAGCATGGTGCCCATGGTGATCGTCTGGCTGACGATACCGTTGCCGACGGTGATGGCGCTGTCGCCGGCGCTGTCACTGAAGGTGTAGGTGCCAGCCGCCGCCCCGGAGAGCAGCACACGCGTGGCGCCGGTGGTGGCGCCGGCCGTCAATGCGGTCGAGGCTTCCGGGTCGACCACGTTGCCGTAGCCGGTCAGCAGGATCTGGTCGTTGTAGACCGTCGACTGGGCTATGCGGTCGATCTCTTCTTTGATCTGGATGCTCTCGGCTTCGATCGACTCGCGGTTCTGGTCGGTCATGGTGCTGGTGGCCGACTCCACAGCCAGCTCACGCATGCGCACGAGCATGGAGCTGACCTCGTTGAGCGATCCCTCGGCGACCTGCACCAGGTTAGCGCCCATCTCGGCGTTGCGCACACCCATGTTCAGCCCGGAGAGCTGCGCCCGGAAGCCCTCGGAAATGCTCAGGCCGGCAGCGTCGTCGGCGGCCGTGTTGATGCGCAGGCCAGACGACAGACGCTCCAGCCGAAGGCCGAGGTCTTTGGTGTTCAGGTTCATATGACGTCGGGTGTTGATCGACGCCATATTGTGGGACACGTTGAGGGACATGGCCATACCGAAACCTCCTTGTTCGATGGCTCACCCTGGACGGAAGGACTCCTCCATTCTGAGTCCTGTTATCACTCGCTACTACTTGATATCACTCACTACCTGTATTATCGACGTAGCGAGGCGAGTCTTGAGCCCGAACTTGGCTGCTTCCCGGGTCCCCCGGGGTTCCTACTGGAGAAGCTGCAAGGCGTTCTTGGGCAGCGAGTTGGCCTGTGCGATCATGGCCGTGGCAGCCTGGGTCAGGATCTGGCTGCGCGTGAATCGCGAGATTTCGTCGGCCATGTCAGCGTCGCGGATGGAGGACTCGGCCGCCGACAGATTCTCGATCGCGTTCTCCAGCGTCGCCGTGGTGAACTGGAGCCGGTTCTGCACTGCGCCCATCTGACCACGCTGGCGGGTGACCACGAGGATGGCGCCGTCGACGCGCGAAATGGCGGCCCGGGCGCTTTCCTGGTTAGAGACCGAGAGACCCGTCAGGTTGAGCTCGGCGCCACTGGCCCGCATGTCGCCGATGTTGAGCGAGATGCGCTGGGTAGCCTCGTCGTTGGGACCCACCTGGAGGACGCCACCCACGGCCGCGGTGACGAGGATCTCCTTGCCATTGAGGCGGCCATCGATGTAGGCGTTGCCGCCCACCAGACCGAGCAGGCCGGTGTTGTCGGACACCCGGTTCCCGGCGGTCTCGATCTGCACCTCGTTGAGGGTGGCATCGTAGCGAGCGGATCCCGGCGGTTCCAAGGCCGCCAGGGTCGTGTTGAGCCGGTCGGCAATGTCGGTCAGCGACGCCCCCGCAGGAATGCTCACCGGTTCGGTCCCGACCACCACCGTGCCGCCTGCCCCGCCGTCGGCCACCTGGGTCTTGAGGGTAGTACTGGTAGGATCAGCGCCGGGACCGACCAGGATCACCTGGACACCAAGGCGATCGAAATTGGCCACAAAAGTGGTGCCCGTGGCCACCAGGTTCTTGGCGCCGTCGCGATCCAGGGTGGCGCCCACGTCGATGGACTGCGACAGGCGCGTGCCGTCGGGCAGGTCCACCGACAGGGTGATCTGGTTGTCGTCGGTGTTTGCGTCGGTGAAGTGATAGATGCCCGGCACCGCGCCGGAGATGCCCACCTCTTTGACGCCGGTGAAACCCGCCAGGGCCGTCGACAACGCCGAGGTTTGGGACACCGCGTTGCCCCACCCGGTCAACAGCACCTGATCATTATAGGTGGTCGACAGGGCGATGCGGTCGATTTCGGCCGAGAGCTGGTTGAACTCAGCCGACAGGCCCTCGCGGTTCTGGTCATTGATCGTGGAGTTGGCCGACTGGACGGCCAGCTCGCGCATCCGGCGGAGCATGTCGCCGATCTGGCCCAGGGCACCCTCGCCCAGCTGGATCAGGCTGACGCCCTGCTCGGCGTTGGCAACGCCCTGGCGCATGCCTGTCAGTTCGGCCCGCATGCCTTCCGAGACGGACAGCCCTGCCGTGTCGTCCGCGGCGCGGTTAATGCGCAGCCCTGACGACAGGCGCTCGATCCGCCGCGTGTAGTCCGCGGTGTTCATGCCCAGGTAGCGCTGGGCGTTCATCGACGCAATGTTGGTGCCGAGGCGGATAGGCATGTTGGACCTCCTTGGTCGGCGGTCTTCCTGGGCACTCCGTGGCCAGGTGTTTGGGTGTCCCCCGGACCCATGTCGCGCGATGCGGTGGAGGGGACCTGCTCGCCCACACTCGTGAGCAATCGACATGCCACGAGTTAGGAAAGGCCCCCGGAAACAGCGTTAAGTAACTGTTATACAATGTTTTGTGACTTACGCCAACGGCCTTGATCGCGGCGGTTGAAAAGGCGGAAGAACAGGGCCTGAGCACGATCCCGGAACCTTCCCAGGGGAAGAAAGTGCCTGTGCCGCAACGCCTCGCGCGGCTGGCAGCTCGCCGGCTGCCGGCCGCGCGAGGCGACGGGCTCGACTTCCCCGAAGGAAGCCGGCAGGCGGCAGCAATGGGGCGGCGATGAGGCAGCGATGGAGCGGCAACAGAGCGGCAGGGGCACCCGGGGCCGGGTGCCCGGTCTCAGTGCGGACCGGCTGGCGCTTCACCGGCAGCGCGCGCCCAGCAGAGGCCGGTTCCTCGGCGCCCAACCGGTGGTAGCAGTCGCCCAGGCGCTGGAAAACCGCGCGGTCCGCGGCCGCACGAGGCGGCGGGCTCTGCCCCTACCGAAGCAAGCCGGGTGACGGCGGCGACGAGGCAGCGATGAAACGGCAACAGAGCGGCAGGGGCACCCGGGGCCGGGCGTCCGGTCTCAGTGCGGACCGGTTGGCGCTTCACCGGCAGCGCGCGCCCAGCAGAGGCGGGCCGGTTCCTCGGCGCCCAACCGGTGGTAGCAGTCGCCCAGGCGCTGGAAAGCCGCGCGGTCCGCGGGGTCACCGGCGATCAGCGCCTCGAACTGGGCCACCGCGGCCCACAGCGCGCCACCGGTAAGCAGAATCTCGCCCAGACCGCGACGCGCATCGCGGTAGGCCGGATCGAGCGCCACGGCCACGGCCATGGCCAACTCGCCACAGCGCACCTGCTGACGCAGCAGGTGGGCGGCGAGGCGGACCATAGCCCGGGCCGCGGCAGGCGGCGCCGCGCTATCGCCGGGTGCCTGGGCGACCGCCGGGAAGGCAGCCAGGACTTCGGCCAGCAGGGGTCGCACCACCTCCCACGGGCCGGTGCGCGCCAGGGCCAGCAACAGGCCCAGGTCGATGTCGGCTAGTCCCGGTTGCCGGTCCCGTACGGCCTGGAAATGAGCCGCCGCCTCGCTGTCCCGGCCTTGATCGAGCAGCAGATGGGCCAGATTGGCCCGCGCCTCGGTGGCCTCGGGTGCCAGGTCGATCGCTTCCTGGTACCGGGCTTCGGCTTCAGCCAGACGGCCCTGTCGCCGAGCGATATAGCCAAGGTTGAGCCGGGCCGGCTGCGACGCCGGATCGTCGGCCAGCACCGACTCGAAACAGGACGCCGCCGCGTCCAGGTCGCCCTGGGCCAGGTGCAGCGAGCCCAGGTTGAAGCGGTGCTGTCGATTCGCCGGATCCATGCCGATGGCGTCGCGGAGCACCTCCAGGGCCCGACCCTTGTCCCCCCGGCTCCGCAGCATCTCGGCCAGGGCCCCCAATGCCTGGCTCCGCCGCGCGACCGGGACCGCCGCCGCCTGCCGGAAGGCAGCCTCCGCTGCCACCGGATCGTCCAGGGCCGCCAGCGCCTGGCCGCACACCAGGTGCGCCGCGAAGGCCAGTTCTCGTTGGTCTATCGGGAAGAACGTCAGCCGCACCGGCGCCGACAACACGGTCCGAGCGGCAGCCAGCGCCTCCTGGGCTTGCCCCAGGCGCAGGTGGATCTCCGCCAGCGAGACATGGGTCAACGGGTAGTCCGGATCGACGGCCTCGGCCTGGCGGGCGTAGGCAAGGGCTTCTGCCAGTTGGCCCTGCCGCATCAGGGTGCGGGCCAGGAACAGCAGCGCGGTGGTGTACACGATGTAGTTGCGGTCGCGCTGGCAGGCCCCGTCGTCCAGGATCCGCCGGTAGGCAACGGCGGCCTCCGCCAGGCGTCCGGTGCTGTGGTAGGTCAAGGCCACGTGGGAACGGACGATGTAGTCGCCCGGGTGGTCGACCAGCCAACGCTCCATGATGGCCAGATAGCGCTCTTTCTTGGCCTGCACCACTGCGGGGCTGGAATAGCCGGTGTGGACCACGCGGACAGGCGTCGGGACCAACTGCACGCCCAGACGCGCCAGCGACGGCGTCACCTGCTCGTGAATGGGCATCTCGAAAGCCACCCCGGCCAACCGCGGGAACAGCCGCAGCTGCAGACAGGAGACGTTCTCGTAGCCGTGGTCGTCGAGGACGAAGAAGTAGGCGCGGTCCGGGCCGCCGTTGAGGAGTTCGCGAACCCGTGAGTGGTCCTCGGCGGGCAGCAGGTCGTCGGCGTCCAGCCACAGCACCCAGTCACCCGTGGCCAGCGCCAGCGAAGCATTGCGCGCCGCGGCAAAGTCATCACACCAGGCAAAGTGGCCGATGCGGGCCCCGTAGCGCGCGGCGATGGCCACCGTGTCATCGGTGGACCCGGTGTCGACAACGACTATCTCGTCCACCACCCCGCGGACACTGTCGAGGCAATGGGGCAGGCGGGCCGCCTCGTCGCGGACGATCATGCACAGCGACAGGCGGGGCGGAACCGCTGAGTCGGCGCCCATTGCCGCCCGAAGGGAACCCGCTTCGGCGCCCACCGTCGCCGGCGTCACCGGGCCGCCGCGGGCTGGCATCGACGGGCCCAACGCGGCCAGAGCCGCCGTCGCCTCAGGCCGGTCCGGGGCCAGGCGGGAGGCTTCCTGCCAGCAGGCCGCCGCCGCAGCCATCTGCCCCTGGGCGGCGAGGGCCTGCCCCAAGAAGAAACGCGCCGAATACCCCAGCACCGCCGTATCCAACGGCAGCGTGGGCTCGGGTCCGCCGCTCAACGCGGCGCGCAGAGCTGGCACCGCCAGCTCATAGCGGCCCAGTTTCGTGCAGGCGTCGCCGAACGACAGTTGCGCCAACGCGTCCTGCGGTCGGCAGCGGACGGCCGCCTCAAGATGGGCGAGCGCCTGCTCGGGTTGCCCCTGTTCCAGCCACGAGCGCCCGAGGAAGACCTGGGCAAGGCCGGCAACGGCTGCCGCTCCCGGGTCTGTCTGTGCCGCTGTCAGCAGACCGCCCAACTCGCGACGGGCCGCCTCGAACTGGCCCGCCGCGTACAGGCTGTGGCCAACCCGGAAGCGCAGTTCCCAGTCGTCGGGGCTATGGAGCACCCATCGCTGCATGAGCTGCAGGTAGTACCGGAGCTTTCGAGCCGTGACTTCGGGATCGGCATAGCCCGTGTGGCGAACCTGCCAGTCGGCAGCGCGTACGGGAACGCCCAGACGCGACAGGGCCGGCACCAGGGTTTCGTGTACCGGTCGGGTGAAGCGCAATTCGGGCCGGTTGGGGAAGAGCTTGACCTGGCGGAAGGTGCTGCGATCCGCGCCTTCGTTGACCAGCAGACAGGAGAAAGCTTGATCCGCGGGCAGTTGCGTCAGCTCGCGCAGCCGGTCAGCGCCTTCAGGCAACAGGTAGTCATCGGCATCTAGCCAGACAATCCAGGTGCCGGTGGCCAGTTCCAGCGACGCGTTGCGTGCCGCGGCAAAGTCATCACACCAGGTGAAATGCCCGACCCGGGCCCCGAAGCGGCGCGCAATGTCGACTGTGTCGTCGCGCGACCCGGTATCCACCAGGACGATTTCGTCCGCCACTGCGTCGATGCTGGCCAGGCAGCGGCCCAGAACAGCCGCCTCGTCCCGGGCGATGAGGCAAGCGCTCAGGGTCGCCCGACTGGCCGCCACGCGATCAAGGTTGGCGGCCAGGACCGGATGCTCGGGCGCCAACTCAAGGCCCCGGAGATAGCGGCTGCGGGCCGCCGCCGGTCGTCCCAGGCGCTCCAGCAGCAGGCCGTAGTTATTCCAGGCTTCGACCGAATCCGGGTGGCTCGCCAGCAGCGCGCGGTACGTGGCCACTGCTTCGTCGAGGCGCCCCAGGCGCGTCTGCAGATCGGCATGCACCACTTGTGCCAGGGCGGCGTCGAGGTACAGGGCGTCAGCCCCGACCCCGCGGTCCAACGCTGCCAGCACTCGCTGGCTGGCTGCCAGCGCGCCCACCAGGTCGTCGGCATCACGGCGCGCCAGGGCCAGCTCGAACCATGCCCGCGGGTCGTTGGGGGCCTGGGCTGCCTTGCGCTCACCGGCGCGCAGGTACAGGGCCGGATCGCGCCGCTTCCCGGCGTACCCGTAGTGGTGTACCGGCACGAGGCAGTCCGCCAACCGGGCACCGGCGCGCGCCAGGCTCGGTTCTACCAGTTCGTGGACCGCCCCGACGAAACGCACCGCTGCCTGATGACGCCACAGCCGCACTTTGGTCGAGGGGAACCAACCGGCGCAGCCGTGCGCGATGGCTGCCTCTGCGGCCGTCGCCGCGACCCATCCAGCCCGGTTCCGCTCGTCGGTGTAGTTCCTGGTCGTCAGGCGGTAGGCGTCGGCACCGGCCGTCATTAGGGACCGCAGGCGCGCATGGTCGTCCGACTGCAGCACCTCGTCGCAGTCGAGGACCAGCACCCACTCACTGGTGACCCGCTCCAGGCCGTGGTTGCGCGCCGCCGCGAAGTCGTCGGCCCACGGGTACGGGTACACCCGGGCCCCGTGCTGGCGCGCCACGGCCGGTGTGGCATCCGCAGAACCGGTGTCGACCACCACGATCTCGTCGACCAGTCCGGCGACACTGCTCAGGCAGGCATCGAGGAAAGCGGCTTCGTCGCGCGCGATCAGGCTGAGGCAGAGCCGCGGCGGGCGCCGCCCGCGGCGGCGGCGCTCAGCCACCACTGCCCTGCACCACGGCTGCCGCGCGGGCGTGGCCCGGGTTCAGGCGCAGGATGGCGGCCGCCAACGCGCGGCCCTCCTCACGGCGCCCGGCGGCGACCAGCAGGTCAAGCAGGGCGCCCATCACCGGCAGTTCGCCCGGGTGGCGTTCCAGGTAGTCGCGCAGTTGCTGGACCGCCGCTTCGACCTGACCTGCCTCCGCGCGGAGGCGGGCAATGTGCTGCACCGCGGCCGCGTCTGGCAGCGCCAACCGGGCAGCCCGCTCCAGCCGCGACAACGCCGGGACGGACTGGCCTTGCCGGAGCTCTACGACCGCCAGATCGCAGAGTACCTCGATGTCGTCGGGCGCCAGTTCCAGCGCCCGGGTCAACGAGCGGTGCGCGGCCGCCAAGTCGCCGGCCCGGCACTGGGCCGCTCCCAGCAGTGCCACGGCGCGGGCCGATTCAGGATCGAGGGCGGCCAAGTCGGCCAGCACCGCCACCGCTTCCGAGGCCTGGCCGATCTCCTGCAGCAGCGATGCCAGCACGAGCCTCGCTTCGACGAAGTCGGGCTTGGCGGCCAGCGCCCGACGCCAGGCGCTGACGGCCGCGGCAGGGTCCCCACCGGCGGCGTGCCGGTCGCCTTCGGCCAATGCGGCCACGGCGGCGCTTTCGGCCACCTCAGCCGGATCCAGCGGGGGCGTCGGAGTTGTCCGGGCAACACCCAGGCCGATCACGCGCCACCCCCGTCGCGTCAACTGCCGGGCGGTCTCGTCCAGGGCCGCTGGGGTACGGAAGCCTTCGGCGAAACCGCCCACCTCGGTCAAAGCCGACATGCGCCACACCTGCCAGTCGCGCCCAACGCTGGGGACTGAGTGGGCCCCGGGGGACCCACCGCCATCGAGGACGGCAACGCCGGCCCCCGAGTCAGCCGCCAGGGCCTCGGTCAGGGCCTGGAGAGCGGCCGGCAGAACGGGCGGCGCCGCCGGACCAATAGCCAGGAACTCGCCGGCGAAACCTGAACGCAGCGCCTCGAGGCTGTGCCCCAGGCCTGGCTCGACGTCGCCCAGGTGCAGGTGACGCACTGCGGTGCCCCACGCCTCGACACACGCCGTCAGCGCCCCGGGTGCCGTCTCGCCAAGCAGGACGACCCCTAACCGCTCGCTCGCAAGCGGCGCCGACCCCGGCCCCTCAAGACACCGCTGCAGGGCAGCCTCGGCCCGGGCCGCGGCCTGGTCCCAGGTAAACTCGGTCCGGATATGGGCCGAGGCCCGCTGGCCCATCATCTGGCCTGCCTGGGGGTCACGGCAGATCCCCAGCATCGCCTGCCGCAGAGCGGCGCCATCCGGCTCCAGGAGCCACGCCGAGCCCACGGTCGGAACGGCAAAGCGGACGGCGACGCGACGCGATGGCAGGCGCAGGGCCAGGTCATCGCTGCAGAAGTCATCGCAGGCCCCGCCCGCGGTGACGATCACCGGCAGACCACAGGCCATCGCTTCGGCGACCGGCAGGCCAAAGCCCTCGCCTCGGTATGGGTGCACGAGGCAGGTGCAGGCCGCGTACAGCCTGGGCATATCGGCGGGTGCCAGGTCGTCGGTCAGATAGAGGATCTGCGGGTTCTCCGGGTCAGCCTGCAGAGCCCGAATGCGCTCCCCCGCGTTCTGCCCGCGGTAGAACGTGCGCGTACCCATGTCTTTGATGACCAGGCAGACATCATCCCGGGCCGTAAACGCGTCGGTGTACGCGTCCAGCAGGACATCGATGCCCTTGCGGTACAGGGTGCCGCCAACGAACAGGAAGCGGCAGCCTCGCTGGGTGGCCAAGGGCAGGGGCGTGGCCCCGGGGGCGAATTGCACTGGATCCACGCCCAGTGGCACGATCTCCAGGCGTTCGGGGTCGATTCCGCTGTCGACATAACACTGGCGCACATAATGCGTGTAGGCCCAGATCTGGTCCACCTGCGCCAGCGGTTCAACCCACTCGCGGGGAATACGGCCGAATTCCCACGGCTGCATCAGCACCAAGCGACCGGCGGACGGTCGGGTGAAATCGGGCGGCCAACCGTGGCGCACATGGAAGGCCGGAGGCGAGGCGGGTTCCCGGCCAGACCGCGCTGCCAGCGGCGCGAAGCGAGGCCCGTCCAGGTCCGCCGCCGAGGGGTCGGCGGCCCACGGGCGCAGCCCCAGGTCGACGCGGCCGCGGGCCAGCAGGGCCAAGACCAGTTCGCGGTTGGCGTGGGCGAGGCTGGAATGCACGAAGAAAGGCCCTTCCCAACCACCCGGAGCGGTCCACGCCGCGGCCGGCTGACCCGACGCAGGCTCGTCCGGGCGCAGCCGGCCGTCGGGGCCGAAGCGATGCCCCCAGCGCGCGGCAAAAAGCTGCAGGTTCTGCTGGGCGTGGGCGAACCGCCCCTCGGTCTGGCCTTCGTGGTGCTCGATGATGCTGTCGGCGCAGTACACCACCCGGTAACCGCGATCGCGTCCACGCAGGCACAGGTCAACATCCTCAACGCCGTTGACAAACTCCGGATCAAAGCCGCCCAATTCGTCGAACAGCTGTCGGCGCACCAGCATGCAGGCGCCGGTGACCATGTCCAGGTCGCGCGAACGGGTGACGGTCGGGTCGTCCCAGGGCAGATTGCGGCCCGCGTGCTCAGGGACTCCGTGACGCAACTCCAGGCCGGCGTGCTGCACCCGTTCGCCACCCGGGTAGAGCAGCCGCGCGCCAACCACGCCGACCTGCGGATCGCTGTCGGCCGCGGCCACCAGCGCCGCCAACCACCCCGGACGCACCACGGTGTCGTTGTTCAGGAACAGCAGCAGGTCCCCCCGTGCTGCTTCAGCACCGCGATTGCAGGCGCGGGCGAAGCCGAGGTTGTCGTCGTGGCGCAGGACCTGCAGGTCACCTTCAAAGGCGTGCAGCAGGTACGGTGTCCAGTCCGTGGACCCGTTGTCGACCACGATTACCTCGTAGTCGGGATCGTCGCCGGTGTTCTCGGCCAGGGCCAGCAGACACTGCTCGGTCAGTTCGGCGCGGTTGTAGACCGGGATGACAAGGCTGACGCGAGGGCCACGGCGCTCACGGCGTTCAACGCGCACGGCGCGCACGAGGTATTGGATAACCTGCGCCTCGCGCCGCAGCGCCTCAGCATCGCCGCCTACTTCCTGAGTGGCGCGCACGAAAGCCTCAAGCTGGGGCCACGGCGGAGACTGCGAAGCATGGACCTGGTCCGGGCGCAGCCCGACCGCGTTCAACAGAGCCCGGACTTCGGCCAGGGTGAAGAAGCGCAGATGGGTCCGGTCCAGCAGGCCCTCGTCGCGGTACTGCCACCGGCCGTTCACCATCAGCTCGAGCAACACCGACTGGTGCCGCACGTTGGGGATGGAAGCGACCACGGCGCCATCGGCGGCCAACCAGGCCAACAGCCGGCGCAGGATCGCCTCGGGTTCGCGCAGATGCTCGAGCACATCACCGAAAACCAGGCAGTCGAACCAACCTACGGGATAGGGCAGATCGGCGAGCGGCTCGATATCGCCGCGGATGACGCCGTCGAGGTGCTGTCGGGCCAGCGCCGCAGCGGCCTCCTCGCGCTCGATGCCAACCACCTGGATGCCCGGACGCTGGGACTTGAGCAACCGTCCCATCTCACCGGCGGCACAGCCGATTTCGAGGACCCGCCGCGCGGTCGCCGGCACGAGCTCGGCCAGTTCAGGACGGCTGTTGCGGTAGTACCCCGGTAGGTCCGCGGTCACCGCGTCCGTGGAAGTACCAGCCGCCGGACCCGGACGACCAGACGGTACCGACGGGGCCTCGGTCGCACCGGCGACGCAGGTGGCACAGGTACCGGCGCCGAAAATATCGCTGAGGAGGGCGTCGACGCGATGGCCATAGGTGTGGTGGCAGATGGCCTCCTGGTAACCCGCCGCGGCGATGGCTTCGCGTTCGGCTTCGTGGTCCAGGTAATACCGCGCGAGGTCCTCCAAGTCGGCGTCGTCATACAGCACCAGGTGGCGGCGGTCGACCAGCAGTTCCTCCAGACCCGCGGACGGCGCCAAGCGGTCGGTCAACAACATCGAGCCGCTGGCCAACGCCTCGAACACACGCATGTTCAGGTCGCCGTTGAGCGACCGGTTGAAAACGAGCCGTGCCCGGGAGAAGAGCAGCGCCATCTCCTCCAGGACCCGGCTGTCGACCCGCAGGTCAAAACCGGCCTGCCGCAGGCGCTCGAGCAGCCGCACGCGGTCCTGATGCCACTGGGGCAGCGTCTGGCCGACGAAGACGAGGTCATAGGCCTTGGGAACGGCGAAGCGCCGATGGATCTCGGGTTCGCAGGCGGCCGGCAGCCAACCCAGTCGGCGGACGCCGGCGGCGGCGAACGCGGGCAGATCCTGGCGGGCGAACATCAGGCGGGTCCACTCGAAACTGGCCGAGTATTCGATCCGCCACTGGCGCTGACCGGTATGGGTGTCGCCCACCAGGCACACCGTGGGGGCCCCGAAGTGACCCGGATCCGTAAGCAGGAAGTCGCTGCCGGCATCGACCCACAGGACCAGGTCCGGTCGCCACCCCGCGGGCAGCCGGGCAGCCACCTCAGCGGCGCTGATCCGGCCCCAAGGCAGCGGCACGTCGTTGGCGCGCGTCAGGCGGGCCAGCAAGCCCAGCTTGTCGTCGTCGCCGGCCCCCGCCGGTTTGAGCGCGTGCTGCCGCTCCCACTGTTGCCACTGGCCCAATGTGGCCGCGTCAAGCTGCGGGCCGCAGGTCAATACGTCGTGCCCCCGGCGCAGCGCCCGTTCGTAGTAGGCCGACGTGGACAGCGGATTGGCCGGGGCCGCCAGCAGGACGCGCAGCCGCCGCGGCGACGGCGCCGCCGACGGCGCCGCCGCCAACCGCGCCGGGGCCTGGGCGGCGGGCACTGGCCTAGGTGCCCGGACCGTCGACCCTTCGCTGGCAGCGTTAACGCTGGCTGCCGCAACGGCGCCGCCGCGCGCCGCGTGCAGGGCGGCCAAGTCGGCGGATGTGGCGCCTGCGCGGCGCCGACTCCGCCAGCGGTCGATGCAGGCGGCGAACACGGGCTCCCAGGCGGCCACGCAGGCGGTCAGGTTGAACTGATCGATGACCGTCTGCCGTGCCTGCCGGCCCAGGGCCAGGGCCAGGTCGCGGTCACCTAGCAACTGGCGCAACCGCTCGGCCGCGGTGGCGGCATCGGCGGCGACAAAGCCGTTGACCCCATCGACGATGGGGCTCGAGCTATTGGGCGTGGTTACCACCGGCATGCCCGTGGCCATGGCCTCGAGCACGGCCAGGTTGTAGCCATCTTCGTGTTCGTCGGCCAGGGTGCACAAGAGGACACGGTGGCTACGATAGAAGGACTTGAGTTCCTCCCAACTGGACGCCGGCCGTGCGCCGGGCACCGTGGGGTTGTCGCCGACGACGGTGGAGGGCAGGCCCGCCGCGACAATCTGCTCCTGCAGGGAGAAGCCCTGCATGGCATCGCGCTCGCGCAGCCGATTGCCCACGCGCAGCACGCGGGCCACTTCCCCGGTGTAACCACCGTAGTCCTGCGGTTCGATGCCCGAAACCACGACGGGCGCCGGCCAGCCCCAGTCGCGTCTCTTCTTCTCCGAGATGAACGCCAGGTCGACCTGCTGGAACAGCGGCCGCAGGCGCTCAACATAGGCGTCCTTGACCGCGCCCTGAAGGCCGGCATCGGTACCGATCATGTTCAGCATGACAAACAGCCGCGGCACGTCCCAGGACTGCACCTGCTGCACATCCTGCAGCGTCAGGCAGAGGACCAGGTCGTACGCCCCCTGCCGCGCCCGTGCCGACGCGACGGGGGCCTCGATTTCGGTAACGTTGGCCGGAACTGGACGAAAGCCCACGTTCCACCGACGCTGCGCCTGCGCCAGCGGCGGGGCGACCTCGAAGTGGTGAGGCATGCCGGCAAAGAGGCAGATGTACGGTTCGTGCCAGTTGAAGACCAGCACGCGCAGCGGGGGTTTCAGGTCGGGCATAGGGGGTACCGCAGAGCTTGGGGGCAACGCGGGGCCCCGAAGGCAAGGCGAGTCGCGGGGCGCTTCCCGGGGCGGGAAGGGCGCGGGGCCCGTTCGCCGCGAATCACTTCGTCGGGGTGACCTTGCGCCAGGTGCGGCTGAGGGCCCGCAACTCGTCCTGGTCGCCGGCAGCGGCGCGCTCGTTCTCCTCGCGGATGCGTTCGTATACCTCGCCACGGTGCACCGAAACGTCGGCCGGAGCCTCGATTCCCAGCCGCACCTGGCGGCCTTGGAGCTCAAGCACAGTGACGCGAATGTCGTTGCCGATGACGATGCTCTCGCCGGCTTTCCTCGTTAGGACCAGCATGCTGTTCTTCCCTGAAAGGAGGGTGGTGCCGCAATGCCGCCGAACCCGTTTCGGTTCAGGGCGCCTGACGGCCCTCCCCCATCAGCGGGTGCTTGGTGTGGTAGCGATCATCGACCAGGATCAGCTGGCGCGCCTGCATGGTCTCGAGGTTGACGCAGATCGGGCCCTTGAGGTTGGCCGTTACCCGGGCGGGATCTGCGCTGAGCGTGATGATGCAGTACAGACCGACCTGCTCGACGCGCTGTATGCCCAGGGCCAGCAGGTCCTCGTCGCCGATCACCGGGGCGTACTCCGGCCACACCAGGGCAGGGGCAAGAAGGACAAAACCGACGCGCGGATCCTCGATCGACAACAGGCGCACAAAGGGCGCCTCTTCCTCGATCTGCACCCAACCAAAGCGGCGCAGCGCCTCGAAACCGGGCAGGCCGCGTGGGAAGGTGACGACGCTCGCCGGATCGACACTTACCTGGCCGAACTTGACGTTCTCGAAAACAATCCTGTTGCTCTCGCTCATCGCCTCATACCCCGGAACACCGGGTGTGCGCCGTCTGCCCGCGGGTCGGGCGCGCCCATCACGCGCCCGCTCCTGACGATCAGATAAAGTCCATCAGCGACTTGGGCACCACGGCGCTGCCGGAGGACAGCGCCGCCTGGTACACGTCCTGCTCTGCCTGCAGATTCACGATCGCCGCCGCCAGGTCGATATCTTCGACCCCCGACAGGGCGGTGTTCATTTCCGTGGCCACGCGCTCGTTGATGCTGCGGGTCGCCTCGAGGCGATTCACCCGTGCGCCGACCAGGCCGCGGGTACCAGAAAGGTTCTCGCGCACCGCATCGATCTGCCCGAGAGTGGCCCGAACGGCGCTGGGGTCATTGCCGCGCAGGGCCTGGCGCAGGGCGATCAGAGCCGCGAAAGGGCTAGTGTCGCGGGCCTGGTACTCCTGGCGCAGGTCGACCAGTTCCTGCCGCAGACTGGGGCTCAGGGGCGGATCGGGTTCGGGTCCGTCCAGCACCGCACCCAACTCACTCAGGGTAATCGTACCGTCGTCGCCGAACAGCGACCGCAACCGTTCCGCGTCGGCGCTGGCGAGACCCTCGGCCCGCGTACCCAGCGATATCTCGATGCTTGGCGGCGCCTCGAAGACATCGTTACCGGGCACATTCACCTGGATCAACGCCCCATCGGCGATCTCGCGTTCGATGCTGCCGCTGGTATCGCCAACCGCGGCCAGGGACTGCACCACGCCGTTCGTATCGCGGACGGCCCGGTAAGGCGCGCTGCCGGTCTGGGTCCCGGCGAAAATGAAACGGCCGCGATAGCGGGCCTCGCTCAGGCTGACGGCCTGTTCCAGGTACTGGTCCACCTGGTCCGCAATGGCGTCGCGCTGCGAGGCGTTGTACGTGCTGCTGGCCCCCTGGACGGCGAGTCCGCGCGCCTCGACGAAGAGCGACTCCAGTTCGCTGAGGCTGGATTCGGTCAACTGCAGCCACCCCGAGCCGTCGTCGATGTTGCCCTGGTATTGCTCGATATTGCGCAGCTCGGATCGCAGGGCCAGCGACCGCTCGACAGCCGCCGGATCGTCGGAAAGACGGTTCAGCCGCGAACCCGATGACAACTGCCCCTGCACCTGCGACATGTGCTGGTAAGAGCGGTCGATGTTGGTGACCAGCGTACTGACAGACATGTTGGTCGTGACCCGCATCGCCTCATCTCCCCGACCAGGTTGTCCCAATATAAACGGGCCCCGATCATATGTCCATCACCGGTACGAACCGGTCCTGAGCCCGGCGGCGAGGGTTAGATGTTGACCAATGTGGCCAACATGTCATCGACCACCGACACGGTGCGGGCTGCCGCCTGGTAGGCCCGCTGGAACAGCACCAGCTGCGCGGCTTCGTCGTTGAGCGATACGCCCTGGATGCTCTGCCGCCGGTTCTCGATCTGCTGGGCGAAGAGCCGCTGGTTGCCGGCCATCGTCTGGGCCTCCTGGCTCTGTGCGCCCACCTGACCGAGCAAGGAGGCGTAGAACTCCTCGGCCGTCTGCTGCGCGCCGTCGAACAGCGCCTGCCGACGCAGGCCCGCCAGGGCCAGCGCCGTGCCATTGTCGCCGGCGGTTCCGTCCAGAGACGCCGCCACCCGGGACAGGTCATCGACCACGGCCGGGTCGAGAGTAATGGTCGAGGCCGTCGTGCCGGCCGGGTCAAAGAAGGACACGCCGGCGCTGCCGTCACGGCCGTAACCCTGGGTGTGGATCTGGTTGACTGCCGTGACCAGACCCGCAGCCAGCTGGTCGAGTTGCCCCAACAGGGCGGGCGCGACCTGGTCGCGCACTTCGATCAGTCCCTGTACCCGCCCCCCGTCGAACACCGCGGGTGTGTGATCATCGGCGAAAACCACCTGGCGCACCGCGGCATCAGCGGCCACCAGCTGGCGTGTGCTCAGGCCCACGACGTGGGTGGCCGCCACCACCTCGCGACCGCCCAGCACCACTGACAACTGGCCATTGTCGCGTTCGCTTACGCCCACCTCGACCAGTCCCGACAACTGGTCCACCAGGCGGTCGCGCTGGTCTTCCAGGTCGCCGGCCCCGTTGGCGCTGGCCCGGGCCCGGGGCATCTCGGCGTTGATCCTGCCGAGTTGATCGAGGATCGAGTTGATCTCGGTGACGCTGACCGCCACCTGGTCGTCAAGCTGGGCGCGCGACTGCTGCAGCTGGCCGGCCGACTGACGCAGCGTAGCGCTGAGCAACTCGCCTTCCTGGCGCACGGCGGCGCGGGCCGCACCGCTCTCCGGGGCATTGGCCAGGTCCTGCCAGGTGTTCCAGAAGCGGCTGAGGGAGCTGCTCAGTCCCGTTCCCGAAGCGGTGTCAAACACCGCCCCGGCTTCGCTGGTACCGGCGCCGGCCGGCTCATCGAAGATGGACTCCAGGCTGCCCAGACTGGTCTCCTTCGCCTCCCAGTACCCGAGCACCTGCTGCTGGGTCCTGGCCTGGCCGTCGATCAGGGCGCTGCGTTGGCGCGTGACGCTGGCGGCTTCAGCGCCCGTCCCCACCGATCCCCCGGCCCGGGTGACCGCCGCCTCCAGCTGTAGTTGCCGACGCGAGAACCCCGCCGTGTTGGCGTTGGCGACATTGTTGCTGGTGACGTTCAGCCCGGCCTGCTGGGCCTGCAGCGCCCGCCTGCCGATCTCGATGCCCTGTTGCGTGGCTGTGCTGATCGCCATAGAGCGCCTGCTATCGTCGGGTCAGGCTGTCTGGTTTACCAGAGACCGCGGGCCGCCGTGCCGGCGCAGGCGGCCAAACTTGCCGTACATGCCCCTGCCAAGGGGTTGCCCGGTGAGAATGTCCAGGCACTTCTCCGTATAGCGCATGGACTGGCGGATCAGAAAGGAGTTGTTCTCGCTGGTGGCCCGGATCTTCTGGTTCAGGTCCAGGAGGGCCTGCCGCATGCGCCCCAACTCCTCCCCCTGTTCCTGCTCCAAAGCCGACACCAACCGTTTGAGGCTGGCCCCCCCCGGACCCAGATCCAACTGGCCCGCCAGCTGCTCGACCACGCGGAGGCGACGCGCCTCCAGACGGGGCGCTTGCTGGCCCAATTGCTGCTGCGCCACCACCGCCGCCTCGATCCCGTGGAGATCGTCCGTGACGATCGCAGCCTGCTCCTGCTGCAGCACGCTCAGCAGGCGGTTGAAGAGCCGCACCTCGTCGTTAATCACCTCGACCAGTTCGCTCACCAGCGGGTCAATCGTCATCCCCTTCCCCCTTCCCCGTCGTCGGCACCGGCAGCGCCGCTGGCTCGGCGGGGCTGGGGCTCCGGGCCGCCTCGGGCGCCAGGCCCGATTGGCGGCACAGCTGCCGGTAGAGCATCTCGCTCAGGCTCGAAGGCCCGCCGGCCGAGGCCAGACGGCGCGCCCACTGCTCGTCCAGCATGGACTCGAAGATCTTCTCGCCCTGCCCCTTGGCGACCAGTCCGGACTCCCCGACGGTCTGCCGCATGGCCGTCACCATCTGCTGCGTGAGCACGGCTTCGAACTCTTGCGCCACTTGCCGCAGGCCGGCGCGCCGGGCCTCCGGCGAACCCTGGGCGCTGCTGTGGAGGGCGGCCCGGTCCAGGCCCGTGCGTCCGGCGGCGGGCATCGTCGACAGCCCCATCAAGGCCACTTTGTCCATGGCGGATCCCACCCTCACTGGATGATCAACTCGGCGCGCAGGGCACCGGCGGCTTTGAGTGCCTGCAGGATGGCGATCAGGTCCCTGGGCGTCACCCCCAGGGCATTGAGGTTGCGCACCAGCTCGCGCACGGTCGGCATGGCGCCCACGTCGAAGGAATTGAGGATCGGGTGCAGACGGTCCGGTTCTTCCTCCACCTGGGCCGCGTTGCCGGCCAGCGCATCCGGGTTCGGTTCGGCGGGAATCTTCAGTCGCAGCGCCCCGTGGGAAATGGCCACCGCCGAAACCGACACGTTCTCGCCAATGATGACCGTGCCCGTGCGTTCGTTGACCACCACCCGCGCCGGCAAGTCAGGGACCACTGTGATCTTCTCCAATTCAGCGACAAAATCCGCCAGGGCCTGGGGCTGAGCCCGCAGCGGGTCCAACTGCACCGTGACCGTCGCCGGGTCCACGGCGGCCGCCAGATCAGGTTCACCGAAGAAGGAGTTGACGGCGTACGCCACCCGCGAGGCGGTGGTCCAGTCGCTCTGATGGAGCGCCAGCACGAGCTGCGGGTCCAGCTGCTCCAACCGCTCGGGGGCCTCGGTGACGATACCGCCGCCGGGGATAGTGCCCACGACTGTGTGGTTCTTGGTCACCGCCCCGGCCCCGGCGCCGCCGAGGTTGAAGCCGCCCACCGACACGGGCCCCTGCGCGGTCACGTAGGTGCGGCCATCGGCCCCCATCAGCAGCGCCTGCAGGAGCGTCCCGCCCTGCAGCGAACTGGCATCGCCCAGAGATGACACCTGCACATCGATGCGGTTGCCGCGCCGGGCAAAGGGCGACAGCGTGGCGGTAACGCTGACGGCGGCGACGTTGCGCACGCGCACCTGGTCCGGCGTTACGGCCAGGCTCATGTGCTGCATCATATTGGCCATCATCTGGAAGGTGAACTCCGCGCGGCGGCCATCACCGGTGTTATTCAGGCCGATGACCAGCCCCAGGCCGGTGAGCGGCAGTTCCTGGCCCATCTGGACGCGGCCCAGGTCCTTGATGCGCACCGGTTCGGCGCTGCCGTTGGCCGCCGTCAGCGCGCCGACCGCCATCACCGCCCACGCCACCCAACGGTACGGCCGTTCCATAGCGTCCTCAGAAGATCCAGTTGACCAGGCGCACCAGCAGTCCCGGTCGGGACCCCTGGGTGGTAGTGCCCTTGCCGGTGTATTCGACCTGAAGGTCTGCCAGGCTCGAGGACAACACCGTGTTGTCCCGCCGGATCATGGCCGGCGACACCGCGCCACTGAGGTAGATGGCCTCGGTTTCGCCGTTGATCTTCAGCTGTCGAACGCCTTCGACCACCAGGTCGCCGTTGGGTTTCGTGCCGGTCACCGACACGGTGACCCGAGCCGATACGCTGGCACTGCGCGAGGTGCTGGCTTTGCCCTGGTACTTGTTGCTGGCGTCGCTCTGCAGCGAATGAAGAGGCACGAAGCTGAGCACATTGCCCGCCCCGGGGATCTGACTGCTCACCTGCAGGCCGTTGGACTTGTCGCTGCTGGTGGCGGCCTGGTTGCTGGCCGCCGCGCTCTCCTGGATGATGACCGTCAGCGCATCGCCGACGCGGTGGGCTTTGGCGTCGGCAAACAGCGAGCCGGGCTGACCGGCGACCGGCGCGGCGACGCCCACGACAGCGATGAGAAGCACCCAAGCGCGCCAGTCGGCGCGCCCGGCGCCCGCACCGGCACCCTCCGAAGATTGCCAATTCATGGGGACATCCTCACGGTTGCGGCATCGGCTACCTGCCCGTACAGAACCTTGCTCGAGGCGGCACTGCGCACGCGGATGCGCGCCCCGATCACGCCGTCCTCCAGCGCCACGCCCTCGGTCGTGGCTTCGATGCCGCTGCCCCGCGCCACCAACAGCACGGCCGCGCCGCGACGAACCGCCGCGGCCGGCAACGCCGCGCGGCGCGAGAGCACCTCGCCGGCGCCGATGGTACGGCTGGCTCGGGCCCCCACTACCTCGCCGCAGTCGGCGTAGTAACCGTCGGTGAGGTTGCCGATGGGCCGCTCCTGCAGCAGCAGGTCGGCAGGGGCCATGGTTTCACCACGGCGGATCAACCGACCGGCAACCACCACCAGGCGGAAACGCCGCACGTCGGCGGTCAACGAAACGTGACGCAGCGGGCGGCCTGCGGCCATCAGCGTCAGCTGCAGCACCGTGGGTCCTGACCACTCGCCCTGGCCCACGCGCCGCACTTCCAGCTGAGGTTCGGCCAGGCCGGGGAGCTGCAGGTCCTGCTGCCAACGGCAGTCCACGGTGACGCGCTCGCCAGCGGCGATGTCCGAAGCCAGTTCGGCGCGGACGTACGCATCCACGGCCTGGACCACGGCGGCGGCGGTTACTGTCGCCGCCCGCACCGGACTGCCGATCGCCAGCAGTACCAGGCCAGCGGTACCCACCCAGGCGCGCATCACGACACCTATCGCTTCAGGTTGTTGGCGTTGGCCAGCATTTCTTCCGAGGTCTGGATCGCCTTGGCGTTGATCTCGTACGCCCTCTGGGCCACGATCATGTTGACCATCTCATCAACCACCTCGACGTTGGACAGCTCCAGGAAGCGCTGCGACAGCTTGCCGAAACCGGCCTCATCCGGCGCGCCCACGATGGCGGCCCCCGACGCCGTCGACTCCAGCATGACGTTCCGCCCAATGCTCTTCAGCCCAGCCGGGTTGACGAAGCGCGCCAACTCGAGCTGGCCCACGTCCTGGAACGCGGCGTCGCCCGGCAACTTCACCGAAACGAGTCCGTTGACCGCGATGTTGACGTCAGTCGCGTCGGGGGGCACGGTTACCTGGGGTTCCAGCGGGTACCCGTCCGAAGTGACCAGAACGCCTTCGGCCGACAGCTTGAGGGCCCCGTCGCGGGTGTACCCGGTCGTGCCATCAGGCAGCGTGACCTGGAAGAAGCCGGCGCCATCGATGGACACATCCAGGGCATTGCCGGTGGGTGTCAGCGTTCCCTGGGTGAAGATCCGCTGCGTCGCCACCGGTCGGGTCCCATAGCCGATCTGCAACTCCACCGGCACCTGGGCGCCTTCGGCCTGCGTGGCTCCGGCCAGGCGCAGCTGTTGGTAGAGCAGATCCTGGAATTCCATCTTGCTCTTCTTGTAGCCCGTGGTGTTCACATTGGCCAGGTTGTTGGCAATGTTGTCCACGTTCATCTGCTGGGCGATCATGCCCGTGGCGGCGGTGTAAAGGGCTCTGCTCACGGCTTACACCTCGTCGGCAAAGAAGGACGTCCGGGGGTCAACCCACGCGCCCGAGATCATTGACCGCGCGCTCCAGCGTGCTGTCCTGGACCTGGATGGCCCGGCTGTCAGCCTCATAACTGCGGTACAGGTCGATCATGCGCACCATCTCGACCACCGGTTCCACATTGGATTCCTCCAGGAACCCCTGGACGACCTCGACGTTCGTGGCTTCGACGCGCGCCGTGGCCGGGCTCTGGATAAAGAGCCCCTCCTTGCCCTTGACCAGGGGCGGTTGGTACGGCGTCTGCGCTTTGGCGTTGGCGTCATACAACTCCGGGAAGTCGACTAACTGGAGCTGCCCGAGGACCTCCTGCTCGCCGGTGCGGGCATCGCGGCCGCGGACATAACCGGCCGAGTCGATAACCGGAGTCTCGTAGCGCTCCGGGATGTAGATCTCGTTGCCGTCGCGATCGAGGACCGGGTAACCGAGCAGGTTCACCAACGCGCCGTCGCCCTGGCGTGACAGGCTGCCGTTGCGGGTGTATTGGACCCCTTCAGGGGTCCGCACGGCCAGGAATCCCTGGCCCTTGAGGGCCACATCGAAATGGTCCCCGGTCTGCCGCAGGAGGCCCTGCTCGAAGTCGGTCCAGGTACCCTCGAAGCGGTTGAGGCGCCAATCCGGGTAGTCGCCCGACTGGCGGCGCATGGCATCGCGCACTTCGCGCATGAACATGCTGTCGCGTTTGAACCCGGGGACTTCAGTATTTGCCAGGTTGTTGGCAACGGCTTCCTGGCGAGTCGCTTTGGGCAACATGCCGGATGCCGAGATAAACAGCCCCTGGATCATGGCAACCCCGCGCGGCAGTGAGGGTGGAACGGCAGAACGGATCCTCCGCACGGATCTGAAGCAACATCAGTGCCATGGCCAGGGCGGCTCCGCCCCCCAGGGACAAGGCGGTGCTGCGGTTGGGGTTAGGTCAACGGCCTGCCATCGGCCGGGCAACCTGGGGCACAGGAAATGTCTTCCGAAGCCGCGTCCGCCGGCCGAGTATCCCGGGTTTGCCGGGCCGGCGGGCCTGCCGTAGATTGCCGGCTGCAGGTGTTCTTGGCCGTCCGGCGGCCAGGTCCCCCCTCACCCTCTGGCACGGAAACAGACCATGCGCAACAGTCATGCCTTGCTTGTCGCGGCGGCCGTCGTGGCCGTGGCGTCCGGGCCAAGCCCGGCCCTCGCCGGTGGCCAGACCCTGGCCTCCGGTACCCAGGTCAGCTACTACGAGGTAACCCGGGCCAAGAGCCCGGTGGTTATTGATGGGTCGCTGGACGAGTACGCCTGGCAGACGGCGGAACAGATCAACGGCTTTGCCCGCATCTTGAACTACTACGACCGGGTGCAGAAGCCGACGCGCGCCAAGATGCTATGGGACGACGAGAACCTGTATATCGGCTTCGCCTGCGAAGACCCCGACATGTGGGCGCTGTATCAGAAGGAAGACGATGCCCTGTGGGAGGAGGAGGTCGTCGAGGCGTTCATCGACCCGGACGGCGACGGCAAGGACTACCTGGAACTGGAGATCAGTCCCACGAACACGGTGGTCGACCTGCGCATCTTCTCGGTCGTCGATGAGTTCCGTTCCAGCAAGGACTGGGATATCAAGGGTCTGAAGTCGAAAGTCAGAGCCGTGGGCACGGTCAATGATTCCGCCGCCACGGACCTGGGATGGACCGTGGAGATCGCCATCCCCTGGTCGGCCATGGTGGACAGTATCGGCGGCGCCAACAAACCCGTGGTCGGCGACCAGTGGCGACTTAACCTGTACCGCATCGACCGCGGCGCCGGCCGCGCGGCGAAGAGCAGCCTGGATGCCCTGAGCGCCCAGGCGCGGCCCCTGCAGGACCAGCAGCGCGAGCTGCTCGCCAGCCAGCAGGTCAAGAACCGCGACGCGCTCAAGGGCAAGGCGCGCCAGCGGTACGACCAGTTGGAGGCCCAACTGGAGCCGCTCAAGGCCCAGTTGGAGCCGCTGAGCAAGAACTACGAGGAACAGACCGAATACACGGCTTGGAGCGAGACGTTCCAGCGCGGGTTCCACGACCCGTCGCGCTTCGGCGTGATCCGGTTCGTGCCGTGAGGTTGAGCATTCCCATGGCCGCGCTGTTGCTGGTCCTGCCCGGTTCGCTCACCGGGCAGGACCAACAGCCGGCGCTGACGGCCGATGCGGGCATGGTGGAGGTGGGCGGCTTCGCCATCGACGTGTACGAGTTCCCCAACCGCCTGGGGGCACAGCCGCGGGTGAACGTGACCTGGGCCGAAGCCGCTGCCGCCTGCGCCGCGCAGGGCAAACGCCTGTGCACTGACCGCGAGTGGCGAGAAGCCTGTGCTGGGCCAACCGGCCTTCTCTACGGCTACGGACCAGTGTTCGCCGCGGGACGCTGTAACACGCCCTTCCCGGTTGACGGTGTCTGGCAGCGCGGTCAGGGAACCGCCGCGGCCGGGGCCTTTGCCGCGTGCACCACGCCGGCCGGGGCCCACGACATGATCGGCAATGTGTGGGAATGGACCGCCGACGCCTATGCCAGCGGAACCGATTGGCATACGGTCCGCGGCGGTTCCTGGTTCCACAACGCCAACATGGCCACCGCCGAGTTCCGCTACGGCCGGTACCTCACCGAAGAGTACCGGTCGGACCTGGTAGGCTTCCGCTGCTGCCGTCCACTGCCCTGACCTGGCGGGGCCACCGCCGCCAAGCGGTTCTGGCCCGCCGATTGCTTAGATTCAGAGCAGAGGCTGCGCGGCATGGGGCCGCGCACCGCGGAGCAGCTGCGGGAGCGTTCCCGCCGCCCCGCCGCAACGGTCTATGGCCCTTTGTGTTGCGGCTGAGATGGCGGGTCCGGGACGCGGGTTGCCACCGTGCCGTTGCTGTCGTCCCCGCTCACCGGGTCGAGTACCGAGGTGTCCAAAACCGCCCTCTTGGTGGGAATGACCTGCTCGTTCCCCCTGGTGCTGGTGATAACCGTGCTGGTGCTTCGCTCCGACCTGGTGCGACCGGCGCCCGCCGCCGGCCCGCGTGCCAGCAGCCAGACGGTGGAGGACCGCCCGCGACGGCGACCGCCGCCCGTGCGGCGGCCGTTGCGTGCTGTCCCCGAAGGCCTTGAGGAACGCCAGGCCAGCCCAGCCCTGGTGGTGCCCCAGCCAGGCAAGAACACCACGCCCGTGACCCCGGATCCGGCCGTGATCCGCGATCTGGCGGCCCTGCGACAGGACCTGACCCAGCAACGGGCCGGCCTGGCTCGGGACCGCGATGCCCTGCTGACCGCCCTCTCGCAGGCACTGGCCGGCATGCCGGCCGCCAGTGCGGCCCGCGAACTGGGGGCGCTGGACGATGACAGCGTCGTCCAGACGCTCAGGCCCTTGGCACCGGGCTTGCGTCGCCAGATCCTGGATCAGCTGCCTGCCGAACGCGCCCAGCGCCTCCAACGGCTGCTGCCGTCCGAGCCTCCCGGTTGACGCACTCCCGCCCACTCCAAGCCGGATGCCATGTCCATACTAAAAATCTCGCGCCTGGGCCACCCCATTCTGCGCCGGGTGGCCGCCCCGTTGACTGCCGATGTGCTGGCCAGTGCCGACCTCCAACGGCTGATCGACGACATGGTCGCAACCATGGTCGATGAGGAAGGCATCGGCCTGGCCGCCCCCCAGGTCCACGCGTCCGTGCGCCTGGTGGTGCTGGGCGATCCGGACGCTGACGCCGAGGACAGCGACAGCCTGCCATTGACCGTGCTGGCCAACCCCATATGGCGGTTCCGGTCGGCCGAAACCGACGAGGCATGGGAGGGCTGCCTGAGCCTGCCTGGGCTGCGCGGTTGGGTGCCGCGTTCGCTGCGGGTCGTGGTGGGTGGGATCGACCGCACCGGTCGCGCCGTCGAGATCACGGCCCAGGGGTACCTGGCCCGCGTTCTGCAGCACGAGATCGACCATCTAGACGGGGTCCTGTACCCGGACCGAATGACGGACCTGACCCGACTGACGTTTCTGGACGAATACCGTCGCTACTGGCAACCGGATCCGGACGGCGACGACGACGGCGACGAGGACTAGTCGGCCCGGGACTGGCCTGGCGGCTTGGCGAACTCGTCGTACAGGGCTTCTAGCCGGCCGGCCTGGACCGCCGCGTTGTACTGGGCGGCCACGTGAGCGCGGCCGGCTCGGCTCATGGCCGGCCAGCGCTCCGGTTCGGTGATCAACCGCCGGATGCAGGCGGCCAAGCCGGCCACATCACGCTCGTCAGCCAGCAGGCCGCCATGCCCATCGACAACGTACTCCGGGATGTCGGCATGCCGGGTGGCCACCACCAGCAGACCCGCGGCCTGGGCGTCGAGCAGGACCACGGGGGCGCCGCCCTCGGTGTCGCCGTCGACCGCCGTGACACTCGTCTGCAGCAGGATGTCGGCGCGGTCCAGGTGGCCGAGGGCCTCGGCGTAGGGAACCATCCCGAGGAATCGGGTGTGCGGGCCCAGGCCCAGCTGCGCTACCAGGTGTTCCAGCGCGCCACGATCCGGCCCGTCCCCGACCACCACCAGTTCGAACGGGTGCGGGTGCTCGGTCTGGGCGGCCGCGAGGGCGCGCAGCGCCCACGGGATCCCCTTCTTCTCCTTGAGCCCGGCGCAGATGAGGAACCGCACCCGCGGGCCGCGGTGCCGCTCCCGCCAGACGATGCGCTCCAGGTCTACGCCGAGGTGATGGATGCGGATGCGGTCTGGCGGACAGCCGATGGCCACCAACTGCGCCCGCATGGCGGTGCCCTCGACCAGGAACGCTTCGCCGACCGCGAACAGGCGCCGGTAGCGCCGCAGCCATTCCGGCCGCCGGGCGTACTGCGTGGCGTCGGCGCCGTAGAAGGAGGTCAGCAGCGGGACGCGGCCGCCGCGCCGCGCCGCCAGGCAACGCGCGCCCTCGTAACCGAAGTGCGCGTGCAGCAGCGCCGCCTGATGGCGCCGCAACAGCCCCCCATAGAAGGGGTACTGCCCCCACACGCGACGGACCAATCGGTTGGCCAGACGCTGCGGTGCCGGCCAGGCAGCGGCAGAGACCAAGGCCGGCACCGGGAACTGGTCCAGATTAGCCGTGTCCTGGGCCAGCACCAAGGGCTGGTAGCGTTGCAGGCCGGCGATCTGGGCGTGGATCCACGAACCGGCGGTGTGCAGGTACAGGGCCGTAGCATGGGCAGCGACTGGCATCAGGCCAACCGCACGTGGGCCGGCAGGTCCAGCAGGGGCGGC
>CAITNQ010000027.1 GCA_903893785.1 uncultured Gemmatimonadota bacterium | reverse complement strand
CGCGCGCCGCGTCGACCGTCACCACAATCTGCGCCCGGGCGGTTCCATGGCGGACCAGCTCCAGGCGGTCGTTATCAGCTGCGGTCATGGGTACCTGCTTGGGTGAGATGCTGCAACGGTGGCCGGATCACCCGGACCCCGCACACAACCTAACTGACCATGGCGACCCCGCCGTCGCCTCACCGCCCTGCGGGGCGGGTTCGAGGGCATCGCCCGTCACGCGCGGACGCTGCTGACCAGCTCCTCGACCGGGCGGTGCGCCACCAGCATCGCCTGTCGCGCGCGGACGCTGCCGGCGCGATCGGCTGAGTGACGAGTGTTGGCGTGCAGGCTGCGCGGCGCCGAGTCGGCTCTGGCGCACGGTGCCCACCCGGTGGAACGCCTCCGGTTCACGGCGGCGGCCCGCCATTCGCTCACCACCCGGCGGGTTCGAGACCATCGCCCGTCACGCGCAGACGCTGCAGGCGCAACCGGTCGCGCCACGAGTCCTCGTACGCGTAGAGCACGACATCGGGCTCGACTTCGCACAGGGCCCCCATGGCCCAGATCGAGGTGTCGATATACGTGCCGGTGTCCCAGGTCATGCCCTCGTCGCGGGTCAGGTGCACCGTCAAGCCGGGGAACCGGGTGGCGAAGAGGACGGCTCCCGAGCGGGTGCGCACCGGCGCTGCCGGGGCCCACCCGGCGAACGGGCCGCGGACGCAGGGCCCCCACGTCTGACCCTGGTCAGTGGACCACGTCTCCCACATCCACGGCGAGTAGATCGGCCGCACCAGGCACATGATGCGCCCGTCTGTTGTCTCGAAAGCCACCGGCTCGGTCAAGTCCAGGTTACCCATGTCGCCGGCCTCGCCGTCCAAGTTCGCCGGTGCCGACCAGGTGCGGCCGCCGTCCGTTGAGCGCGTGGAGAAGGCCTGACAATGGACAGCGCCCCAGCGGGTGATCGGCTCGCTGGAGGTGACGTGGCCGCCTAGCCCGAAGCGTAGCAGCGTGCCATCACGCAGTTCCAGCGGCCAGCCCGTGCCGTAGCCCTTCAGCCCCGCCGGCGGGTCGTGCGCGATCGGTACCGGTGTCGACCAACTGACCCCGTCGTCCGCGGATTCGCTCCACGCGCTCTCGGCCTTGGTGCCCAAGGCAACACTCAACAACCGGCCGTTCCCCAGGGCCTGCACGCCGCCCACCAGGTTCGGCGGGGCTGGTTGCACCTGCCAGGCGCGGCCCCCATCGCGCGAACGGGCCAGGAAACGGCCTTCAGCCGAAGAGAACGCGCACAATACCGTGCCCGCGGCCGACCGCGCCAGGCTGATGCCTCGCTGCTGTGTCCCCTGCTCGGAGAAGGGCGTGCGCCAGTTGCCCACCTGCGCTACATCGGCGTCCCACGGCGGCGCCGCCACCTGGGTACCCTCGACAACAACCTGGCTGTGGTGGAATTGCACGAACCCCGCCAGACCGATGCGGCCTTGGGCCCAGGCATCGTCGCGTACGTCCAGGGCTGGATGATCGTTAACCCATACTTGGAAGCGGTTGCCCTGGACCCGTACCCGGGCCTGGTTGGCGATGCCCAAGGGGTTGCTGGCCACGCGCCGCACGAGTTCGACGGCGAGCAGGCGCAGGTACCCCGAACCATCGGCGCGCGAGAGAGCCGCCCAGAAGTGCTGCGCGCGGTACCCCTGTCCACACTGAGGGAAGTGCACCAAGTAGAAATGGGTCGGGTCCTGGGCCCGCACGACCAGACCCAGGTCGGCGTGGTTGGCCGGCATGCGGACGGTGAATGTTGCCTCAATGTCGCTGTATGCCCGGTCCTTGAGGAAGGCCAGCGAGAACCCCTGCAGGCCGGCGCCATCTTCTGATCTGCTGCCGTTCACCCCGTCCGCATCGCAGCCCCATCGGCCGTTGACGAAGTGCCATGCGTTCGCGTCCGCCAGGCTCAGGTGCATGCCTCGCTCCTTTGTGCTGGGTGGGGGCCTGGGGCCATGGATCCGGTCACTCAGGCCGCGCTGCCCACAGTCGTTGCGCGCCGGTGTCGACCGGCTCCGCCGCGCGCGTGGGACGGGGGGCTGCCGCACCAACCAGCCGCCGGCGGCACGCGCGTTCCGCTCTCGTCCCCAGGCGGTTGGGGTGGGGCAGGCGCCGGCCCACCCGCGGGCCGGCCGAGGCGGCTCGCCGTCGGGCCCTGAACCGCGTCACGGTGCCAGACGGGGCACCGCCACGCCGGCGTCGGCTAACGCGCGGTGGTAAGCAAGGAAGTGCTCGGCCGGCACCTGGTCGAAGACGGAGTTGTCCGTGCCGATGACGAATCCGGGGAAGCGGCCCGCCGCCTCCAGGCACTCGCGCACCAGTCCGGGCAGCGCTTCGACGGGCCCGGCGTGCAGCACGTCACAGTTGACGTTGCCCCACAGCGACAGCCGGTCGCCGTAACGGGCGACGATCTGTGCCAGGTCGTTCAGGCCGTATTCGATCGACTGGTACGCGGCGATACCGCAGTCGATCAGGTCTGCCAGAATCGGCAGCACAATCCCATCCGAATGGAACACGACCTGGATCCCGGCCTGCACCAGGGGTTCGAGGATGCGCCGGTAACCCGGGAGAATCCAGGCGCGGAACTGCGCCGGCGAGATGAACAGGCCCTGGTTACCGGAGATGTCGTCGCTGAACATGACGACGCGGAAACCGCAGTCGGCAATGGCCTCGGCGCAGGCGCGCTGGCGGGCTACTGTACGCTCCAGAATGGCGCTGGCCAGTTCCGGCGCCAAGTGGAAGGCGGCAAGGAACGTCTCAAAACCGGCAGTGCGCCAGGCATAGGACAGCGTCCCGCCCAACTGGACCACGGGCACCAGGCCCACCTCGCTGCACTCGGCAATGGCCTGGCGCATCTGACGGGCCTCGGCCAGCGGCACGCCGGCCATGGCCAGGCCGCCTCGCACCACCATGCCGTCGACCTTGTCGAGCGTGTCGACCGGGCCGCCCGCCGGCGTGGTGAAGATGCTGCCGTACCAGAAGGGTTTGATCAGCGCTCGGCCCACCTCCAGGGAGAACTCCATCTCGGCACGGTACCCGAAGGCCGACCGCGGTCGGCCGTACCAGTCTTGGATGAAGCCCGCGTCGACGTGCATCTCGCCGTAGGGCACCACCCCGGACGAGTTGGAGCGCGCCAGGGCGGCCTGCAGCAACTCGGCCCGGTACTGCGGTGATGTCGCATGGGGCGGGTGCGGATGGCTCGCGTGCATCGTGTCCTCCCTGGCCCGGGCCGCGGCGGAACCACCGGTGGGGCCGACAGACCGGCCCATACTCTCTGCTGCGCGGGGGCTTGCGTCAACGGCATCCGCCTGGGACGGCGGCCGCCGCCGGGCACGGGTTGGCGGTTCGCGCGGTGAGCGCGTTCCGGGTCAGCGACCGGGACCGTCCCTGTCGGCGCGGCTTGCCCATGCGTAGATTCCCGCTCCGACCCGCCGACAGACCATGACCGAGCGGCCCCCAAGCGCCGGTTCGCCGAGGCCGCTCTGCCGCCGAGCTCCGGTGGGCCACCGGGGGCGCCCGCCGAGCCCATGCTTCGCCATCGTCGCCCCGGCACTGGACGCGTCACTGGTGACATGATCGTGGAACAACTGCGAACGGCCGGGGCCGCGGCGAAACGGGTGATCTTGGTAGTCGGCATGCACCGGAGCGGGACCAGTCTCATCGCCCGCTCGCTGCGCGTGCTCGGCGTCCATCTGGGCGACGAACTGCATCCGCCCGGCTTTGACAACCCCACGGGGTTTTGGGAGGATGCCGACCTGCTGGCCCTGGACCAGGCGTTGCTCAGTTGCCTGGGAGCGGCTTACGACAGCCTCAGTCCCATCGCTCCTGCGCGTATTGATCAGGAGCCCGTTGCCTCGCTGTTCGAGGACGCCGTCAGACTCATCGGCCGGAAAACCGGCGGTAGCCAACGCGTTTTCGGCTTCAAAGACCCCCGGCTGTCGCGACTGCTGTGGTTCTGGCGGCCCGTCCTGGCGCAGTGCCATTGCGACGTGAGCTATGTGATCGCCCTGCGCCATCCGTGCGATGTGGCCCACTCACTGGCCTGCCGCAATGGGTTCGCGGCCGAGAAGAGCCTGCTGCTGTGGCTGGTGCACACGGTCGGATGCCTGTCCGGATCGGTGGGCTGTGCGCGCCTGGTGGTGCGATATGACCAACTGATGGACCGTCCGGAGGAGGAACTGCGCCGGGTGGCCAAGACCCTTGGCCTGCCCCTCGATCACCAGGCCCTGCGCGACTTCGCCGACGGCTTCCTCGATGGTGCCCTCAGGCACCACCGCACCGAGGCGGTTGGCCCGGGTGCTGACGCGGCGTTAACGCCACTGCTGCACGACGTGTACGCCACATTGGTGAACCACTCGATGGGTGGGCTGCTGGTGGGCAAGGTCTTGGCCGATGAAACGAGCCGTTGGCAAGTCGGGATCGCCAATATGCTCCCGGCGCTGACCCTGGCTGATCGCTGCGACAGCGCGGCCAGACGGCCTGATGCGGCCCTGGCCGCTCCAGGGCAGCACACAGCCGCGAGCCACCGCGGACCGACGGTCCTGCCTGGAGACGCCCCGGATGACTCGCCGACGCTCGGTGGAGCCGACGCACCGGCGCTCGCTGTGGCTGCCCAAGCCGGGGTTGTCAACCGCGGCGGCGACGCCAACCGCGCTGCCGACGGCGGCGTGCAGGTCCACCCAGATCCGCGTCGATCGACGCCCCACGGCCGCAAGGGCCGCCTGTGCAGCTACTGGCACCAAGTTGACGAGGTGATGCAGCTGAGGGCAGCCACGGTCCTTGAGCTAGGCACTGGCGCGGCGTTGGTGTCCCGCCTCCTTCTTGACGCGGGTGTCGCGGTCACCACCTTCGACATGGGCGCCCAGTTGCGGCCGGACAGCATCGGGTCGACCCTTGACATCCCGGTTCCTGACCAGGCCTTCGATGTGGCGCTGTGCTGCCAGGTATTTGAGCGTCTCCCGTACGGGCAGTTCGTACCGGCGCTCAAGGAGCTCCATCGGGTCTGTCGTACCGGCATCGTCATGTCGTTGCCCGACATGCAGAGCGTCAACAGCCTCATGCTGGCCTTTGCCAGGCATCACGTGGAGTTGATGATGCCACGCCTGTTTGCCCGCAGGACAAGTTGGGCGTTTGACGGGCAGCACTACTGGAACCTAAATGACCATGGCTACGAACCACATCGCATTATCACCGACATCGAATCAGTTGGGTTCCGCCTGGCGCGCCAGTACCGCGTATTTGAGAACCCCGGTGAACGTTTGGTTGTCGCCATCAGGGAGTAAGGGGCCGTGGCCGTGACACGCGGGGTGCTCTTGATTGCCAGCGGCGAGCCGTGGCGGCAGGAGGCCGTAGAGGTCGCCCGAGGAATCGCGCACTACATGCCCGGCCTGCGGGTGACCGTGTTCACCGACCGCATGTTCAGTGCCCCGGGCATCGAGCGAGTACAGGTGATCCAGCCGGACGCTAACCCCCTGCTCACCAAGACCATCTGGATGAGCCAGTCACCCTATGACCTGACCCTCTTCCTTGACACGGACATCACCATTTGTGACGACATAACCGACCTGTTCGTCCTGCTCGACCGCTTTGACCTGGCCGTGCCCCATGCCCCGTACCGTCTGGCCAGCATGGGTTTGACGAAGCCTTTGCCGGGCTTCCTCAGCGACGGGGTTCCCGAGAGCTTCCCTGGCATGAACACCGGGATGATACTGTACCGGCGGTCGCGCCGCGTGAAGCGGTTTCTTGCCGATTGGGCACAATACCACGTGCGGTTGGACGACCACGAACCCGGGGCGCCTCAGCAACCGGCTTTCCGCACGGCGCTGTTCCGAAGCCGGTTGCGTTTCGCGATCATTCCCGAGGAGTACCATTGCCGCTTCATATACCCGTTCAAAGTCTGCGGCCGGGTCAAGGTGCTCCATGGTCGCCATCCGGACATGGGCCTGGTCGCTGAACGCATCAACCGATCGCCGTACCCCCGGTTGGGTGAGGGATCGCTGATCGAGGCCGAACGGCTTCTGGGGCGGGGCGATGAACGGCCCTATGGCGGGATCGTCTCGCTGGCCGAGTGATTGGCTGCGGTGGGACCGGCCCCACACGCCTCGGTGTTGGCGCCTGCGCCAGATGCAACGGGCCGACGCGGACGGTGGACGATGGTGCCGCGCCCGCGCGCGGCAGGACCCGCGGTGGCCGGGCCGACCGGGCTGCGACGGGGCCACCAGGGCAGAGCGTCACCCCCACGGCACAGGCGGTACTGGACCCAACCAACCAGGCCCTTGGCCGCGGTCAACGAGAAGGAGGAGGAATTGACGATGATCGAGCAGGTGGATCTGGGGCGCACCGGTCTGCGGGTGTCACGCTTGTGTTTCGGCACCGGGAGCAACGGTTGGGAACACCGCTCCAACCAAAGCGACCTGGGCGTCGAGCGACTGGCTTACCTGTTGCGCTTCGCCCACGAACGGGGCATCACCTTCTGGGACACGGCCGACCAGTATGGCACCCATCGCCACGTGGCCGCGGCCCTGCAGCAGGTGGGCCGTGACCGGGTGACGGTCACCACCAAGACCGTGTCGCGCACCGGTCCCGAAGTGCACAAGGATGTCGAGCGGTTCCTGCAGGAACTGGGCACCGACTACATCGACATTCTGCTGCTCCACTGTTTGACCGAAGCCGCCTGGCCGACCACCATGCAGGGGCCCATGGAGGTGCTCAGTCGCCTGAAAGAACGGGGCCTGATCCGCGCTCTGGGTGTCTCCTGCCATGATTTCGGCGCCTTCCAGACCGCAGCCTGCACTCCGTGGGCCGAGGTGGTGCTGGCCCGCCTCAACTACGGCGGCAAGAATACCGACGCGGCACCCGAGCAGGTCATTCCGGTCATCGAGGCCATGGCCGCGGCCGGCAAAGGCGTCTACGGAATGAAGGTCATGGGCGGCGGCGAGCTGACTGAGGACCCCCCGCGGGCGGTGCGCTATGTCCTGGGTGTGCCGGCAGTGCACGCCATCGTCATCGGCATGATGAACGAGGACCAGATCGACACCAATATCGGCCTGGTGAAGGCCGCGACGACAACCTGATCGCCTCGACGGCGCAACAGCGGTGCCCCCTGAGGCTCCAGGCGCGGCGCGCGCCGATGCCGGATTCGGTGCGCGCGCCCAGTCCGTCCGTTGGGGCTGCCCAAGGCTATGGGCCGGGCGGCGGCGGTGCCCGTGCCGGGGCCCGCCGCCCGCCCAGAGGTCACGTCCGCGCCAATTGCTGCAGCCCGGCGAAGTCGACGAAGTCCGCGCCCGTGAACCCCAGTTCGGCCAGCACGTGGAGGCAGCGCAACCCCTCGCCCATGTTCCACAGGCGGTGGGCATCGCTGTCAAGGGCAAACTTGACCCCCGCCTGACGCGCCAGCGAATACACCCGCCGCATCTGCTCCACGCTTCGCAGGTCGGCGCTGAACTGGTACGGGGTTATCTCGGCGGCCTTGCCCGTCTCGCGCATGGCTGCGAAGACGTCGGACAGGTCGTGGTCGGACAGGCACGCCAGGATCAGGCCATGGCGCTCGGGCGGTGGCGGGAAGTAGAACGGATGGGCGATGATGTGCGCATAGGGATCCACCGCCATGGCATGGGTGATGCGCAGCAGGTACTGGGCGATTCGCGCCGGTGACTCGCTGATCACGGCACCGACCGCATGGTGCGCCAGCAACACATAGTCGAGTAAGGGCAGGTGCTGGTCGGGGACAAAGGAGTATCCGCCGCCATCGTAGTAATCCACTTCCCAGCCTGACAGCAGGCGCAGGGGCCAGGGTTGGTCGCGGATCTGCTGGCAACGGCGCGTCAGCGCCGCCAGGTCCGTGCACTGCCACCGTTGGTCAGCTGCCGGCTTCGGGTTGCCCTCGACGTGGTCGGTCAGGCCGATCTCCCGGAGGCCCAGGCCTGCTGCCACCTTGGCCAGGTTGGCCAGCGTGCAGTCCCGGTCCGCGTCGGGACTCAGGTCCGTGTGGATGTGGAAATCGCTTCGCGGGATCAGTGGCAGCAGGTTCGTCAACACCCATCTCCCCGGCGGCGTGTTCGCTTGCCAACGGCAGTGCGGGCCGCCGGCGGCGATCCGTGGTCACCCCGTCCACGCCGCCCCTGTTCGCACACTCTACGACGGTAGCCGTTGCAGGAGTGCCCGTTCGCCGGTGAACCAGAGCGAGGTAGACCGCGGCGGCAAGTCCACCTGGAAGTAGTCCGTGTCCTCGGCTACCAGGCGGCCTTCGTATAGCTCGTACACCACCTCGGCCGGCCGCGGCAGACAGAAGCGGCGCGCGCCACCGCCCGAGGTGTGGACCGCCAGCAGTTGCGGTGTGGCATAGAGCACATCGCCGGCTTCGCTGTACAGATGCACCCCGGCGTAACGGGCCACGCCGCGCAGGATCGGCGCCGGCAGGTTGGGCACGGCACTGTACACCGAGCGCCAGCTGCCCAGCTCCTTGACCCCCAGGCCGGGCAGGCAGCGGCCCTGCGAATAGACCACCTCGCCGAGCACCCGAGCCTGCGCGTCAGCCAGGTGGAACAGGGGCGCCAGACGGGCGTCGGTGCCCCACTGCAGATCCTGCGGCAGGCTCTGCGTGATCGGGTGGCCGAAGTCGGTGACATGCAGGTGTGCGGGCCACGGGTGCTCGCCCAGCCCCACGCGGAATCCGGTCAGGTCCTCGATGTGGGCCACATCCGGCCCGTCTTGCAGGTACCCCGCGCCGTAGACCCATAGGGCCACGCGGTTGTCGCGCCGCAACTGGGCTGCCAGCTGTTCGCGGCGTTGGCTGCCCAGGCGCCAGGGGTTGAGGAAGATATACAGGCGGTAGGGCGGCAGGCGGTCTTCCAGCAGATCGCGCAGCAGGTAGTAGTCAGCCGGGGCCCCCAGACGCGGCAGGCCCCACAGCCGTTGTTGGGTGATGGCCGGGACGTCCAGCGAATTGTCGATGGACTCGTAGCGGAAGCTCTCGTCATCGACCAGTACCGCGATCTGGGCTGCCGGGGTGCGGTCCAGTTCCATGGCAAAGCTGCCCAGTTGCTGGAAACGACGGATCAGCGGCCGGAACGCGGGCTCGGCCACCGGGTCCACGTGACCGGGGTTAACCAGCCACCAGATGCCGTGTCCGCGCGTCACCACCTCGGCCATGTTGCGTCGCAGGACCGCGACGCTGTCGCCCAGGGTCGGCACGCGGCCGAAGCCAGCCAACTCAGGCGCCAGGTGCGTGCGCGAATCCTCTTCGAAAAGGTAGATCTTGCCATGCGCCCGTACCGACTCCGTGGGCAACATGGCCGGACCGTGTCCGCCCACGCCGCGGAAACCGTAGCTGTACGGGCTCACCAGCACGTCCACCCACGGTGAACGCAGCACGCGCTCCAGGCCCAAGTGGCCGCTGCGCTGGATGGTGGCGTAGGGGCTGTCCGGACCCTCACTGAAGAAGCCGGCATTCCACGCCATTTCCAGCACGTACCCGTAGAACGCGCCGGTCAAGGACCGCGTGCCGGCGATCTCCTTCACCGTGCGGTTGAAGTCAATGATCAGGTCCCCGCACAACTCGGCCAGGCAGGCGTAGTAGTCGATGACAGGCTGTTCGCGGCGCGGGTTCCGGAAGCTGCCGTGCGTGGTGTTCCAGTTGGCTTCGGCGCTGGGCACCTGGGCGCCCTCGAACGTCGCCGTCGGGTCCTGCCAGGCGCTGCGCAGTGCCTGCAGATCGCGGCTGTAGTGCGTGGCCAACCAGGCGCCGAAGTGCTCGCGCATGGGGGCCGAGTAGTCGCCGCAGGGGCGGCGCATGGAGGTCAACCCTTTGCACCATTCACCCGTGTGGCCGGCGCCGGTCTGGTAGGCGAAAATGCGATCCGCCAGACCCACGTCGATCAGGTGCCCGACCAGGTGCGCGAGGAAGTCCTTGGACTGCTCGCGCCACAGCCGCGAGGCAAAGGACTGCGTTGTGGGTCGCCCCTCGGAATCGATCTCCAGCTCCTGCGGGTAGAGATCGTGCCACCAGGTCGTGCCCGGGTGGATCTCCAGGTTGATGCGCAGGTGGAAACGTGCCTCCGGGTCTACCTCCAACACGCGTTGCAGGCTGGGCTCGACCATGCGGAAGTCGAAATGGCCACCGTGGCCCGGACCTGGGCCGCACCACTCGCGGCCGATGCCGGCGTCGAAGGCGTGGAGGTGAACGCCGGCCGCCGCATAGTGCGCCACCTGGGCGGCCGCCGGGTACTCGGTCGGCGTCGGTGTCGGGGCCCAGACATAGCTGGCAAACACGGGCTGGTCGTCGATGAAGGGCGTTGGCGTGCCATTGTGCAACCGCAGCTGCGTGGCCATGCGGGATCCTTTGGCAATAGGGGGCCGTCGAGCGCAAGGAACGATCCCGGTCCGCGCGCGTCAAGGCGGGCGGCCTCGACTGTGCCCACTGTCATTGCCTGTCGACCCTTGGGGGCCACCCCGGATCGACCTGCCCTGAACCGGGCGGCCGACCGCCCGACACGCGCCTTGGTCGATGCCGTCGCTGTGTGGCCGATGCATGCCAGGCGCCCCCGCACCCACGTGGCAGGCGCGCATCGCGGCCGCCTGACCGGGTCGCCTCGAGCGCGCCCATCACCGCTGGGCCCGGGGCCCTTGCGGTCGCCCCCGGACCGACCTACCCTGAACCGGGAACGGTCCGACAGAAACCCCGACCGACGCGGGTCCTGTCTGTCTGGATGCGCGCCCGCGCTATCGGCCACAGGCCTGGCAGACCGGCGTGGCGTCCGCCCGATGCACCAACCGGGGTCCCCAAGGAGGAGGCCATGCCTGCTCGAATCCTGACCCAGCCTGACGCACACTCCGGCAGTGGCTTTTTGCGGTCGCTCCATGCGGTCGCCTTGGGACTGGCCGTGATGGGCGCGGCCGTCGGCGCCCGGGCCGAAGACGAAGCCCCGCGCAAGCACGCTGCCGCGGTGCCGCTCCAGGGCGCTGTCCTTCTCGATGGCCGGCTGGATGAACCTGCCTGGCAACAGGCGCCGGAACACACGGGCTTCGAGATGCCGTTGAGCGTGGCCAATCGCCAGCCCATCCCGGCCGACCGGCAGACGGCGTTCCGGGCCATGTACAACGACTCCACCCTCTATCTTGGCATCCGCTGCAACGAGCCGAAGATGCAGGAGTTGACCCTGCAGGCGGCCTACCACCAGCACGACGCGGCCATGTGGTCGGACGACGACGTGGAGATCTACCTCGACCCCGTCGGCGACCGCACGGAGTACTATCAACTGGCGATCAACCCCGACGGCACGCAGGTCGATCTGTACTGGGTCGAATCCGGTAACACGGGCAAAGCAGGCTGGTCGGCCCAGTGGCAGGCGGCGGCTTACCGCGGCGGGGATTTCTGGTCTGTCGAGGTGGCCCTTCCCTTCGCCATGTTCCACAACCGACCCGCCCGGCAGTGGGCTGACAACTGGGCTTTCTCCCTGGCACGGACGCGTACCCCAAAGCCTGCTTATTTATCGCAGTTCAGCCCCGCTGACGGCTACCACGATCCGGCCCGCTTCGGGACCTTGGGCCCGATTCCCGTGGCACGGGAACGCCACAACCTGTACCCGGGCACGGCCAGCTTCCGCCTGCAGCCCGTGGCCGACGGTTACGCGGTTACCGGCATGCTGCCAATTGAGAACCGGGGCCAAACGCCTTTCTCGGGCACGGTCGAAACCGAGATCCTGGCACCCGGTGCCCGCGGCGCCAGCATCGCGTTCCAACTCCCCGCCGGCGGCAGCACTACCGTGGCGATCCCTGGTGCGTACGTGCGCGAGCAGGGGAAGTTCGCGGCGCTGTTTCGCGTGCGGTCGGCATCGCACACGGCCATGAACCTGCGTTGTGACCAATGGTTCCGCTATGTGCCTCTGGTGGTGCATCTGGCTGAGCCGAACTACCGCAATTGCCTCTATGCTACGCAGCCCATGGAGCAGCTCCGCGGCGCCGTCACCGTGCAGTTGCCCATGGCGCAGGCGCGGGGCGGTCTGCTGCGCACCACCCTGAGCGGGGGGACGATCGAGCCAATTGCTGTCCAGAGCCAGGTTGACGGCCCGTCAGTTGCCTTCGCGCTGCCGTGCCGCGGTCTGCCTGACGGTAGTTACGTGCTCCGCTGCGAACTCATGGCGGCACCCGCTTCGGCTGCCGCCGTGCCATTGGCCGCCACCGAGATCGCCGTGCGCAAGCTGCCGCGCGCGCCGGCGGTGGAAGCCCGCGTCGACGGTGAGGGCAACCTGCTGATCGACGGTCGGCCGGTCTTCATTCGGGGCTGGTACGGCAGCATGCAGTATTGCGTCGGCGCCTCGTCTTTCCCGCAGGCACAGCTGCCGCACTCCACCAATTTCATGATGGGCACCACCGATGACGAGCGGGCTGACCTGAACCTTTATTCCCTGGCCAGCGTGACCGAACTCATCAACGAGACCAAAGCCCGGCTGGATGCTCCCCTCGACGACAGCCTCAAGGCCCAGCTGCGCGATGCCGTGGCCAAGGTGCGCTACGAGCGCAATATCATCGGCTACTACATCTCCGACGAACCCGAATGCCGCGGTCTGTCGCCCGTCTTCCTGCAGAGTGTCCGGGACTACCTGGCTGAGGTGGACCCCTATCGCTTCTGCCTGATTGTCTCGCGCTCGCCGGCCGAATACATGGCGGCCAGCGATGTCATGTGCCCCCACCCTTATATGAACCCGATGATCCGGGACGGACGACGGCAGTTCGGCACGGAGATCCGCTCGATCCACCGCATCATGAGCGAAGCACGCGACGCCAACGACGGCAGCAGAGCTGTCTGGTCCATGCCGCAGACCTTCACCTACGGGGGGTTGTACGGCCAGCATCCTGACTTTACCGAGTCGCGCTGGTTCACCTTCACAGCCATTGCCTGCGGTGCCAAAGGCATCGTTCCGTTCATCTTCAATGGGTACTGGAACCATCTTGAGAACCGCGTCGCCATGGACGCTGTCTTCGAGGAGCTGACGCTGCTGGCCCCGGCCTGGAACGCGCCGGGTAGCGACCGGCCCGCGCAGTGCGACAATCCGCAGGTGGACGTGGTCGCCAAGTTCCATTGCCCCCCGGGCGCTTCCCGCGGGCACACCTACATCGTGGCCGCCAACCAGAGCCGCGAGGCGACGGCCGCGACCATCGTTGTGCCTGAGCTGGCCCGCGGCACGGCGACTCACCTGCAGGTGCTGCGCGAGAATCGCCTGGTCACCGTGCGCGACGGCGCCTTCACCGATTCCCTGGCCGGGCTTGGCGTGCACGTGTACACCACGCTCGAACTGTTGCCCAGCCTGGCGTCCCTGGACCAGATCCAGTCGGCCATCACCGCCGCTGTGCGCCAGCCCGCCGACCAGGGCAACCTGTTGGCCCAAGGCCCCGTTCGCTGGTCGATCGGCGCGCCCAACCAGGATTTTCAGAGCGATGTTGACCTTGCCGACGGGCGGGTCGACGCGGCGGCCTGGCTGCCGGTGTACACCGACCGCACCGAGTGTACTATCCGCCTGGCGACGCCGGTGGCT
>CAITNQ010000026.1 GCA_903893785.1 uncultured Gemmatimonadota bacterium | reverse complement strand
GGTCGTCATCGCCGGCGCGGTTCAGGCGGTGTTCTACCTGCGCAACGTGCTGTTGTTGCCGTTGCTCAGTCGCCACCTTGGCGTCGAGTTGTTCGGTGTGTGGAACCGGCTGCAGGCGTTGTCGGGCTTGGGGGCGACGCTGGTGGGCTGCGGCGTCATCGCCGGTTTCGCCCGTTACGCTCCGTCAGTGCCGACGGAGGTGCGTGGTAGGCTGTTTTGGACTGCTGTCGTCTGGGTGTTAGCCTGCACCGCTGCCCTGACGGGGGGATTGCTGCTTGGCGCGCAGTGGATCGCGCAGGCGATCTCGGCTTCCAGTGCGGCGTTGGTTGACCGCCCCCTTCTTGCTGGTGTCGGGGCCATGGCCGGATCGATGGCGCTGGTTCAGCTCTCGATGGGTTACTTCCACAGCACTGCGCGGACGGGGTTCTACTCCCTGGGCATGGTGCTTCAGGTCATCGGGCTAGCGGTGGCGGCACTGGTCGCGGTGGGGATACCTGAGAGTGGTCTGTGGGTGCCCGTCGGGGCCATGGTTGTCGGCCCGGCCCTAGCTTGCACGGTACTCGTCGGCAAGGCAGCATCGGAGGTGGGAGTCACTGTGGGTATCCATGACCTCCGCCGGATGCTGGCATATGGTCTGCCCTTGGTGCCCATGGCCGGCTTCCAGTGGACGGTTGATTTCGCCGATCGCTACCTGCTCGGGTGGCTGGCGCCTGGCGGCGGCGACGGTCTGGTCGGCCAGTACGGCGCCAGCTATGCCATGGGCGGTCTGGTGGCCATGGTTTTCGCCCCCTTCTACCTCTTCTACACACCGGTGGCGACGGCGCGTTGGGATGCCGCGGATTTCACCGAGGTGGCGCGCATGACCCGCATCATGAGCAAGTGCGGGTGGGCGTGCGCCGTGGCCTTGACGGCTGCTGGCTTCGTCTATGGCGGAACTCTGACCCGCTTGGTTGCAGGTGCCGGTTTCGAGTCTGATTCGCTCGTGGTGGGTACGGTGATGGCTGCTTACTGCCTGTACATGATGTCGGGGTTTGCGCAGTTGCCGCTGCAGATGACCCGCCGGACCGACCTGATCCTGTGGATCAGCCTGGGCGCCGCGGTGGTCAACGTCGGTGCCTGTTGCCTGCTGATTCCCCTGCCGGAGCCGTGGGGAGGGGCGCGTGGGGCTGCTGCCGCCACGCTGTTGAGTTTCGCCGTACACCTGTCGCTTTCGGTAGTGCTCGGACGTCGATGTCGGCCGTTGGAGACGAGATGGGCCGATATCGGCGCTGTGGCGTGCCTGGGCTGCTGTGCGGTGGTCGTCCTGCGGCTGGGGAGGGACGCCGGTCCGTTGGGCATCACGCTTTCAGTGGCGGGTGCATTGCTGTTGTATGGTGGGGGGTTGCTGGCGACCGGCGTGTTCGCGGTGCGCGAGTTGCGTACCGTGCTGGTTGCTGTGGGGTGGCGACGCGCCGACCCCAGTCGGAATGGAGCGAGCTTTGGGCCGCAGGTACCCACACATCGCTGAGTTGCTCGCCCACCTGGGCCGGCCGGCCCGGACGGCCGTCGAGATCGGCTGCGGCAGTCGCCAATACCGCGACTGCTTCGCCGGACGCTATCTTGGCATCGACCTGGCGGAATTCTACGGAAGCCGTGCCGATGTGGAAGCCGATGCCCACTTTCTGCCTTTGGCCGATGCCAGCGTTGACATGGTCTTCACGGTCGCGACCTTGCTGTACATGCGCGACCTGAGGGTCGTGCTCAGCGAAGCACGGCGCGTATTGCGCCCGCAGGGCGTGCTGGCAGTGTTCGATTACAGCTGGTGGCGGGCGCGTCCCGGGCGCGTCAACTACTATACCTCGCTGTCCCTGGCTCGTTGTTTGCGGCGCATGGGGTTCGCCAGCCGTGTCCACTGGACGTGCGCCCCCGACTGGGGCGGTGCTTGGCTGCGCACAATTGGCTGCACGCGGGCAGCGCGATTTGCGGCATACCTGCCGGGCAACTGGGTCATCGTCTCGGGAACCAAGCAAGGGTAGACCATCGTGTGCGGGATCTGCGGTTTCGTCCTTCTGGGCGGCAACGGGCCGGTTGACCACACGGCCCTGGCGCGGATGTCGGGTGCCATCCGACACCGC
>CAITNQ010000025.1 GCA_903893785.1 uncultured Gemmatimonadota bacterium | reverse complement strand
GGCGGCGGGGCGGCGGGTCTTCCTGCTGGTCAGCGGCGGTGTCGACTCGTCGGTGTCTTTTCTGCTGCTTAACCAGGCCCTGGGCGAAGACCGGGTGCTGGGGCTGCACATCGACAACGGCTTCATGCGCCAGGGCGAGACCGCTCTGGTCGAACGGCTGATGCAGGCGTCCGGCTTCCGTAATCTCGAGGTCGTCGACGCCAGCCGCGAATTCCTTGCCGCGGTGGCCGGGGTAGCAGACCCCGAAGAGAAGCGGCGCCGGATCGGCGAGGAATTCATCGCCGTGCGCGATCGGGCTCTGGCGCGCCTGGGGCTGGACCCCGACGAGTGGCTGCTGGGCCAGGGGACTCTGTACACCGACACCATCGAATCCGGTGGCACGCGCCATGCGGCGACGATCAAGACGCACCACAACCGCGTCGGGGTCATCGAGCGGCTGCTAGCCGAGGGGCGGGTCGTCGAACCGCTGGATCAGCTGTACAAAGACGAGGTGCGCGAGCTGGGTGAGCAACTGGGGCTGCCCCATCACCTGGTGTGGCGCCATCCCTTCCCCGGGCCGGGTCTGGCGGTCCGGTGTCTGTGCCAAGGGCCGCGGAGCGAGATCGTGCACCTGGACTCGCTGACCGCCGCAGCCCGCGGCATTGCCGCGCGCCACGGTTTCGAGCTGTCGGTATTGCCGCTGCGCAGTGTCGGTGTCCAGGGCGACGCCCGCACGTACGCCCACCCGGCGCTGGTCAGCGGCCCGCGCCAGTGGGGCCCGCTCGAGGCGGTCTCCACCGAGGTGACGAACGCCCTGCCGGGCATCAACCGGGTCGTCTACCGCCTGGCCGGTCCGGCCGCGGCGCCGGCCCGCATGCACGAGGCGTACCTGACGCAGTCGCGGCTGGATCTGCTGCGCCAGGCCGACGACATTGTGATGCGTGGCCTGGCAGAGCACGGTCTGATGGCCGCGGTAACGCAGATGCCCACGGTGCTGCTGCCGCTGTCTGCCGACGGCCAGCGCGAGAGCCTGGTGCTGCGTCCGGTGGTCACCGATGACTTCATGACCGCCCGCTTTGCCGTGCTGCCCGACACCTTCCTGGACCAGGTGGGCGAACGCCTGCTGTCCCTGGCAGGCATCGAGAACGTCTTCTACGACATCACGCACAAACCGCCCGGCACGGTGGAGTGGGAGTAACGCTCCGGCCGACGCGCCGTGGCCCAAGCTGTTACTCGCCTGGTTTGCGGCCCGCGATGTCGGGCGTCAACGGATCGACACAGGCGCCGGTCGGGCGCGGTCCTCGGGGTCGCTGCGGCAACTGCGCGTACGACCGATAACTGATGTCCAGTCGAGGTGTGTCTATCCTGCGATGTCCTTCGTATCTGGAGTTCATCACCGCGTCGATGATACCGCCGGCAAGCAGGGTACGGGCCGGCGGGTAGGGGGCAACGCCGGTCTGCAGGAACTGCTGCACGTTGCGGCACAGGTAACCGAAATGGGCGTAGGGCCCGCCCTCCTGCAGGTGGAACTCGCTGCCCTGCACCGTGCCGTTGACGCGGCCGGCGTAGGCGAACTGCTTGACATAGCCGTCGAGCATCAAGGTGGCGGCGCGCAAGCCGTCGTGGTACTCCACCAGGAAGACGGCCGGGTTTTTGACGTGGTCCTCCAAGCGCCCCGCGGGTTTGCCCTCGATGGGCGCGCAGGCAGCGTCGGCCAGTTCCGCTGACCAGAGCCCCTGGTCCCGCGCCCGCCAGACGTCGTCGCCCTCCAGACACTGGACGGCCACCACGCCGGTCTCGCCGCCGCGCCGCCGCTCGACCATGCACTGCAGCGACTCCAGCGCGTGGTATCCGTATGCCTCGATGCCGCCGTAGCCGATCGAGAGCGCTTCCTCCACGGGCGTTTCGAGTTCGTATTCCAGCCACGGGTTGCGCCACGACAGCGGCACGCTGGAGCCGGCCATCAACGGGATCCGCAGCTGGCGGGCCCGTTCCCACATCCACCGGGCGTCGGCGAAATCATAGGCCAGGTGCTTGTCGTTGAACACCGGCACACTGCGGCCACTTTCCGCGAACACCCCCGCGATCTGCTCGAAGAAGAACCGGCGCGGGTACATATGGCGACCGCGTTCGTTCCACGGGTAGTCGCCGTGTTCGCCGATCAGCAGCACGGCGTCCACATTGAGGGAATTGGCGCCGGCGTGCAGGGCGCGGCGGATGCTGGGATAGATGGGCACGCCGAACTTCGCCGCCATGCCCACGCCGATGTCACTCTCGAGCACGTGGTCCAGGTACATGGCCACCACGTCCACCTCAGGGGGGAAGAAACCCTCGTCAGTGGACATGCCCTTCAGGAGCTTGGTAACGATCACATCCGCGTGGGCCCACGGATGGTAAATGGTGACGATCGCCGCGACACGTAACCGCTCGTTCACTGGTAGCCTCCCGGAGAGCGAACGCCCTGGCGGGGCGTTCAGTCGACCAAGTAGTAGTTGCGTTTGCCACGTCTGACGATCTGGTAGCGGCCATGAAGGCCTTCCGGGCGACGGACGACCCGGTCCAGATCCGAGCAGCGCGTGCCGTTCAGGTAGATCGCGCCGCCGCTGATGTCCTGGCGCGCCTGGCGTCTGGACGGTACGGCCCCGCACGCCACTAGCAGGTCCACCAGCGGCGTCTCGTCTGCCTCGGCATGCCACGTGGGCACGTCCTGGAAGCCTTCACGGATCTCCATCTCGCTCAGGTCGCTGAATTCACCATAGAATAGCGCCTGGGAAATGCGTTCGGCGCGCCGCGTGGCCTCGGCTCCGTGCACGAGCGTGGTCACCTCACGCGCCAGCGTTCGTTGGGCTTCGCGCTGATCCGGGCGCTGCTGCACGGCCTGGTCCAGGGCGAGGATCGCGTCCGGCTCGAGGAAGGTGAAGAAGCGCAGGTATTCGCCCACCTTCTGGTCCTCGGCGTTGATCCAGAATTGGTAGAATTGATACGGCGTGGTGCGGTTGGCGTCCAACCACACGGCGCCGCCTTCGGTCTTGCCGAACTTGGTACCGTCCGCCTTGGTGACCAGGGGGCACGTCAGGCCGAAGGCCCGGCGGCCCAGGGTTCGACGTATCAGGTCCGTCCCTGCCGTGATGTTGCCCCACTGGTCCGAACCGCCGGTCTGCAGCTCGCAGTCATGCATCTCGTTCAGTTTGAGGAAGTCATAGGACTGCAAGATCATGTAGCTGAACTCGGTGTACGAGATGCCGCCCTCCAGGCGCGACGCCACCGAGTCCTTGGCCAGCATGTACGAGACCGGGAAGTGCTTGCCCACGTCGCGCAGCAGCTCGATGGCCCGGATGCTTCCCAGCCAGTCGTAGTTGTCGACCATCCGCGCCCCGCTCGGGCCGTCGCCGAAGTCGAGGTACGGTTCCAGCTGCCGCCGGAACCGGTCGGCCCACTCGTGCACTACCTCGGCGGCGTTGAGCGAGCGTTCGTCGCGCTTGCCCGAGGGATCGCCGATCAGGCCCGTGCCGCCGCCGATCAGAGCGATGGGGCGATGCCCAGCCAGCTGGAAACGGCGCAACAGCAGGATGGTCACCAAGTTGCCCACCGTCATGCTGTCGGACGTGGGGTCAAAGCCGTTGTACAGCGTGATCGGTCCCTGGGCCAGGCGAGCGGCCAGGGCGTCGCGGTCAGTCACCTGGTAGATCAGTCCACGGAACTCCAGGTCGCGCAGGATGTCCATACCTACCTCGGATCGGTAACGTACAAAAGAAAAACCCCTGATGGGATCACCAGGGGCTCCAACCACGCACGTCGCATGCCGAGCGGTCAGCCCCCTGAGGC